>CAMDXQ010000005.1 GCA_945878585.1 Akkermansia muciniphila | reverse complement strand
CGTTCTAGATGAGCCTTGGCGAGCTGAGCGGCCTCAAAAAGGGAACAGCGTAAAGGGCGAAGGAGGTTTAGAGCTTCAAGGCAATCGCGACGTTCGGCCTCGGTCATAACGCCGGGAATAGCGCCATGCACGGCAACGCCTGAGAGGGCGCGTTCTTTTCTGAGATCGTCGGCATGCTTGAGGGCGAGGACTTGAGTTTCAAAGAAGAAGCGTCGTCCGATTGCTTTGCCTTTGATCGATTGTCTGGCATCGACCATCCAGAATTTTTGTCCTCTAACTTTTACGTTTGAGATTTTCGGCCAATTATTTGATTTTTTGTGGTGATAGGAAGCAGGACTCACTCTGAATAGTGTAAATTGTTGCCAAGTCTGTCTGCAACACAATTTCCCGTAGGGAAAGTCCGCTTAGCAAACCGCCGCATTCGACCACTCTGCCACCGCACCCGGAGCTAAAACATTACGAGAATATCGGGTCGCGAGCCAACCCGCTTTTTGCAGCAAAATAGGGTTGGGGCTAGTAGGCCCCTGCAGACGGACTGGCTTGCCCCGTGATCGATGCGGGTGTCGGCGTAACTGGGGCCGTAGATTTTTTGGACCCTGTGGGCAGCGGATCTTCCCCGTGTGTCACAGGCTGGTCGAGGCGGAGGAACTTGACTACATCTTCAAAAGGATCCTGATTCGAACCTGTTTTTGTTCGTGTCCCTACTCCGGCTTGGCTTACGGAGTACGCGTGAGCCGGCCCATCGGTCTTAAGATTCGTAACGGTAGGCATTGGGTTCAGTAGATTCGGTTTGTCGGGCTTCTCCTGTTCTAAGTTCTGCTTTTGAGTCGCGTAAAGTTCGTATTCGGTCTCCGACATTGAGGAGAGATTGAGCTCCTTTGCTACTTTGCCACGGGCGAGTAAATCAATTCGTCCCTTTGAGTCCTGGCCAGAACGGTTTGCCGTGACTTGATCCGTCAGCTCCCGGGGTGTGGGGATGGGTTGAGGCTCCGTCTTCAGCGGGATGCTTTCCATCTTGGGGAAAAGATCGGCAGCTTCCTTGGAGATATCGGATTTTCCACCCTTCTTTCCTGCAAGGAGGTTGTCCTGAAGATCGCGCCCCTCTGCGGCATAGGTGGGCTTACGCTTCGCCTCAATGGGGTTTCTGCGGTAAGAATCAAAATCGAAGGGCTGAGACGACGTTTCCATTGAAGGGGCTGAATGGCCCTGAAAATAGGGAAAGGTGAAGATCGCGAGCAGGCAAATGGATCGACGCATGTGTTCTTTATGGGACAGGGGTTGGCATTGGCCAATAAACTCTGTCCCAGCCTGAGATTAAGATGTGGATAAGAAAAAGGAACTTGTGAGTTGCTTCGATCGTTTCAATGATGGGTCATGTACTCGATCATTGGGGGAGATTCCAAAACCTACGGACCTGTGACAGCGGATGAAGTTCATCGCTGGATTCGGGAGGGTCGGGCTGACGAACGGACAAAGATCAAGGAGGAAGGGAAGGGGGAATGGAGGGAGTTGGGCACGTACCAAGAATTTTACCCATCTCAGTCAACTGTTCCTCCCAAGATTTCGCAACGTCATCCGGGCGCCATTCCAGCAGGATTTGGAGAGATTCACGTGGGAGATTGCCTCCGCCGCTCTTGGCATGTTTACCGTCAAGATCCTTGGAAAATCACGGGAGTCATCGGAATTGTTTTTTTCGGCCAGTTTCTGCTCAACAGCATTCCATTGGCGGGGGCGTTGTTGGCTTTCCTTTTGAACGGACCGATTCTCGGTGGGGTGTACTACTTTTGTCTCCAAAATCTCAAGGGGCATCCGGGAGGAGTCCGCGATGTCACCGAAACAGTAAAGGAACGCTTCCTGCCGTGTTTCCTCGCGACAACGGTTTCCAGCCTACTAGCTTTTGGCCCTTTTCTTTTGGCGCTAATTCCTGCCGCCGCTCTTTTTGGTGCTTCTGGAGTGGAGATGGAGAAGCTTGCTGAGCATCCATCTCTTCTCTTGGGAATGGGGCTCCCCATCTTGGCTGGAACATTGGGAATGATGTACCTCCTGATCTGCTGGTCCTTGGCCGTTCCTCTGGCTGCATGTAGTGCGACCGATTTTTGGACTGCATTGACCTTGAGTTGGCGCGGTGTTCGAAAAAACTTTTGGCCTTATCTTGGGCTGCTTCTCGTTTTGGGAGCCATCAATCTTCTGGGCATCCTCTGCTTCCTGGTCGGGCTTTTTGTCACCATTCCTGTGACTTTTCTTGCCACGATGATCGCATATGAGCAAATCTTCCGAACCACCGATACTCGCTCAAACTGAGGCAGCGAGGAACTGCTTGGGTTTGAATGCAACAGTTCTTCCTGGATTGGGTACTTTTCGAACGGGGAGTCGTTTTCGCGGCCTTCTTGAAATGTTCGTCGCACTCAGTGGGACATTTCTCTTTTGCGGAACGCTAATTCAGGCTGTGGGAGAACGGGATGAAGAAATGACACTGCTTGCGGCTTTTTTGCCACACATTCCAAAGCTGACCGTGGGAGTGCTCTTGGTATTGGGAAGCTGGTTTTCGGGTGTCTTTTATGCGAAGTGGTTATTTCGAAAATGAGTTCCGACCTGATCCGACACGGAGTCGCAGCAATGTTGGGTGGTGGATTCGGCTCCTTGGCACGTTTCGCTTTCGGAGCATGGATGGTCCATCACCATCCAGATGTCAAAATGCCTTGGGCCACACTTGGGGTGAATTTGGCGGGTTGTCTCATCATCGGTTTGATTTATGGCTGGGTGGCCGACCGGTGGTTTATGGGGATTCATCTCCGGTATTTTTTGGTCACCGGTTTTCTGGGTGGCTTCACCACCTTTTCTGCCTTCAGCATAGAAACGGATCTGCTTTTCCGCCGCGGGGAGAGTCTTCTGGCTTGGGTCTATATCCTGATCAGCGTGGGTGGGGGATTAGTTCTTGCCTGGGCCGGGGAGAGGATTTCCGTCGCCCTCTCCACTTGAGAGTTTCTTCCTGAGCCACAAATCGTGGCCCCGTAAAACCGCCTTTCTTCCGTATCTTCGGCGAAGTAGATCAGAGGCTTCCGCCAATTGAAGTCTTTCCATGGCGCTTTTTTGGGGCAATCCAGTCAGGCCAAGTTCCGGTTCAGGAAGGGCCGTATGAAGATTCGTGAGCCTGACACCGACCAGACGCAAACTCTCGGGCCGTGTCCAAGCCTTGCGAAGTAAGAGTTGGAGCATGGGATAAAAATCGCTTTCGTGTGGAGTGGGTTCCTGAACTGATTCCGATCGCATCGTATCCTCCATATCCTTGTAGCGGATTCGTAGCGAAAGGGTGCGGGCGGCAAGGCCTTCATCCCGGAGTCGACGGCAAAGCCGATCGGTCATCGAACGCAGGACTGCCAAGATGTAGATCTCATCCTGACTGTTGGAGGAAAAGGTTTCTTGTTCACCGAACGATTTCGGGGCTGAGGAAGCGGGAATGATAGGTCTGGGATCAATTCCCAAAGCAAAAGAGTGAAGAGCGGAAGCCGACGATCCAGCTATCCGTTCGAATTCCTTTAACGGCATCTGAGCCACGTCGGAAATCAAATTAAGCCCGGCACCAGCAAAGAGGGACTCTGTTTTCTTGCCGATGCCCGGCAGCCAGCGACTGGGGAGGGGCGCGAGAAACTCCCTTTCTGTTCCGGGAGCGACTTCGATGAAACTGCTGGGCTTCTTTAATTTTGAAGCGACGGCGGAACAGAACTTAGTCGAGGCTAATCCTTGGGAGATGGTGATTTTTAGGTTTTCACGGATGACTTTGGCTAGATAGATCGCTGAGTCACGAGGGTGTCCATTTCCTTGTTTCGAGAGATCCAAATACCCCTCGTCGATCGAGCAGACTTCGACATCGGGGGTCAGGTCGTACGCGTAGGCAAACATGAGGCGGGAAAAGCGTTCGTATTTTTCGAAATCCCCAGGAACAAGAATGAGGTTGGGGCAAAGACGTTTAGCTTGTGTGGTGGACATGGCGCTCCGCACGCCCAGGGCGCGGGCCTCGTAACTTGCGGATGAAATCACGCCCCGCGTTTCTCCTCCCACAGCCATGGCCTTGCCGCGCAGTCGTGAATCGGCCGCTTGTTCGACCGATGCATAAAACGCATCCGCATCCAGATGAAGAATCGAGCGGGGTGAGTTCACATCATTCGGATAAGGCAGGTCACGACACCTTGGAGGACCGCATCGTTTTCCGGTATGGATGGTGAGGGGGAAGGGGGGAGAAAGTGGGGTTTCGGATGATGCCGATATCGGGTTAGAAGCGACTGTCCTTGATGAAGGATCAGGGCAAGGTCGAGATCCTTGAGGGGGCGGAACTCTAGCAGAAGCTGGTCTTTTTTCTGGATGCCAAGTTCCTTCCACTGATCCGAATCAACTTTGTGGAGAAAACTGCGACTCGGGTGATATGGAATTTCCTCCAGAAGCGGGGCAAGGGGATGGGAGGGTATTAGATCCACAACAACATCCTTTGGGTGAAAGATTACAAAGGTCAACACGAGGATGAGATGAAAGTTGGCGGCCAAGAATGGCCGCCTTACAGAGGGGCGTGGTGTAGGGCGCCCATCTTGGGCGCCGAAAGTAAATGACAAGTAACGATTACCGAGGGCGTTGGTGAGGAGGGAAGCGTTCTTTGTTTTTCCAACTGCGACGCAAACGCCAAGGCATGGTGTCGCGACGGGGACGGTAAGGGGCGGGAGGTGGAGCGGACGGATCCCTTGGCCCGGCTGGGCGATGGGGAGCTGCGGTGTTGGTCGGTTCGGAAAAGCCCTCCACCTTTCTACGAAGAATTCCCCGTCCCAGGAAGCGTTCCAATGTCTTAAGGTGGGAGAAGTCATCGTGGGCTAAGAAGCTGATCGCCTCGCCTACGGCCTGGGCACGGCCAGTACGGCCGATCCTGTGGACATAATCCTCGGGATGACGGGGGAAGTCGTAATTGATCACGTGGGAAATCCCTTCCACATCGATTCCTCGTGCAGCGATGTCGGTCGCGACAAGGACGCGGACACGGCCGGACTTAAAATCCTGGAGTGCACGAAGACGCTGATTCTGAGAGCGGTTGGCGTGAAGAGTCGCGCAGGGGATTCTTAGGGATTCAAGGCGACGGGCAATGCGGTCTGCTCCATGTTTCGTGCGGGAAAAGACAAGCACGGTCTTCATGGCTTCATTCTTCAGAAGATGGGAAAGGAGGGCGGATTTGGCGTGGTGGGAGACTTCGAAAAGGTACTGAGTCACCGTTTCCGCCGGGTTCGACCGGCGACCGATCTCAATTAGTTTCGGGTTATGCATGAACTCCCGGGTCAACCGTTCGATTTCCCGGGAAAGGGTGGCGGAAAAGAGCAACGTCTGCCGCTGCCGGGGGAGAAGTCGAACGATCTGGCGGATGGCCGGCACGAATCCCATATCGAGCATTCGATCGGCTTCGTCCAGAACCAGAAACTCGAGAGTTCGAAGACTTTGTTCCCGTCCACGAATCAGATCGAGAAGCCTTCCCGGGGTGGCCACAACCAGATCGACACCCTGTTGGAGGGCTCGAATCTGGGGACGCTCACTGACGCCACCAAAGATCGTGGCAATCCGGAGGGGTAGATGACGGGCGTAATTATGGATGTTTTCATCGACCTGAACGACCAGTTCCCGGGTGGGAACCATGATCAGGCCGCGGATTCCACGATGTTGGGGTGGATTTGCCGCCATGAGCGACAGCAAAGGGAGCACGAACGCAGCCGTCTTTCCCGTACCTGTCTGAGCGATGCCCATCAGATCGTGCCTTTGGAGGATGACAGGAATCGCAGCCACCTGAATTGGGGTGGGTTCCGTGTAACCGGATTCCTTGACCGCTTGCTGAATCGGGGCTGCTAGGCCGAGCTGTTGAAAAGGCATCGCACAGATTGCCCGAAACAATCCCCAAAAGCACGATGGGAATTATCGAATGAATAGATCAATCTTTAGGCCCAAGCATGCCCTCTGGTCGAACAAGTTTATCGAATTCATCGGCTTTTAGGTAACCAAGGGAGAGACAGGCCTCTTTCAGGGTCGAATTCTCATGGTGCGCTTTTTTGGCCACTTCAGCTGCCTTGTCGTAACCGATCTTGGGGGAAAGGGCGGTGACCAACATGAGGGAGCGGTTGGTATAGTCCTTCAGCTTGGCGGCGTCCGCCTTAATTCCGTCTACACAGAATTCACGGAAGCAGCGGCAAGAATCAGCCAAGAGCTGTACCGAGTGCAGGAAGTTATGAATGATGACCGGCTTGAAAACGTTGAGCTCGAAGTTGCCTTGAGATCCCGCGAATCCGATAGCCGAATCGTTGCCGTGGACTTGTGCGCACACCATCGTCATGGCTTCCGATTGGGTCGGGTTCACTTTTCCGGGCATGATGGAGGAGCCGGGTTCGTTTTCGGGGAGTTGAAGTTCGGCGAGGCCAGCCCGAGGGCCTGATCCGAGCCATCGGATATCATTGGCGATTTTCATCAAGGCGACCGAAAGAGAACGAAGGGCTCCGCTGGCTGCCACGAGAGGATCGTGGGTGGCCAAAGCATAAAACTTGTTTTTGGCTGAAACAAAGGGGAATCCCGTGGACTTGGCTAAGTGAGAAGCGGCTTTTCCGGGGAATTGGGCATGGGTATTGAGGCCGGTTCCCACGGCCGTTCCGCCGAGAGCCAATTCATAAAGTTCCGGAAGGGATGCTTCGATTCGGGCTATTGCGGCATCCAGTTGGGCGACGTAACCGGAAAACTCCTGACCCAAGGTCATGGGGACAGCATCCATGAGGTGGGTTCGGCCGATTTTGATCAGATCCTTAAACTCCTTTGATTTTTTATCGATGGCATCGCGGAGTTTTTGGACTGAAGGAAGAAGTATCTTTTTGAGTTCAGATACAGCGGCCAGGTGCATAGCGGTGGGGAAGGTGTCATTGGAGGATTGGGACATGTTTACGTCGTCGTTGGGGTGGACCGGCTTTTTTGAGCCCAGCACTCCTCCGGCCATTTCAATCGCCCGGTTGGAGATCACCTCGTTTACGTTCATATTGGTCTGGGTACCGCTTCCGGTCTGCCAGATGCGGAGCGGGAAGTGGTCGTCCAATTTGCCCTCGGCGACTTCGGTGGCGGCTTTCACGATGAGGTCGGCTTTTTCCTTCGTGAGGAAGCCGAGCTCCTGATTGGCCAACGCGCAGGCTCGTTTCAGGTGACCAAAGGCGTGGATGAGCGGGGCAGGCATTTTGTCATGGGCGATATCGAAATGATGCAAGGATCGTTCGGTTTGGGCTGCGTAGTAGCAATCTGCAGGAACCTCGACGGTACCCATCGAATCGGACTCTTTTCTTTTCTGACCAGATTTCGAGCCAGCGGGAGTCATCAAGAGACACTTATGGACGAAAAGCGGAGGGTGTAGCAAGAGGGATATTTTCTATATGTAGATACATAACAATGTATTCACACCAGATCTTGGATTTCCTTGCCTCAAGGAGTCCTGAGACTAGGCATAGAAGGCAATGAAGTTGAAGCGTCTTGAGATGGAAGGATTCAAATCCTTTTGTGATCGAACCGTTTTAGACTTCCATAAGGGGATCACTGCAATTGTCGGTCCGAACGGAACAGGAAAGAGTAACATTCTGGATTCGATCCGGTGGGTTTTGGGGGAGCAATCGGCCAAGGCGTTGCGTGGACAGGAGATGGCGGACTGTATTTTTCACGGTGCAGCAGGAAGGAAGGCGAGCGGAATGGCGGAAGTGACGCTGACCTTCAGTGATTGTGAGACGGTTTTAGGAACCGACTATCATGAAGTTCAGATCACACGGCGAGTGTTTCGCGATGGGGTAGGGGAATACGCATTAAATGGGGTGGATTGCCGATTGAAGGACATTCAGAGGCTGTTTTTGGATACTGGAATAGGTCGTGCCGCTTACTCCATCATGGAGCAAGGCAAGATTGATCAGATCCTGTCATCGAAACCGGAAGATCGTCGGGCAATTTTTGAGGAAGCCGCAGGGGTTATGCGTTTTAAGGTTCAGAAACGCGAGGCGGAGAGAAAGTTGGAAGGAACGGAAGCCAACTTGTTGCGGTTGGCTGATATTTTAAGAGAAGTCCGAAGACAGATTGGCTCGCTGCAAAGACAGGCCGGGAAGGCTCGGAGACACCGTGAAATCTTCGACAAGTTGAAGAGGTTCGACTTGGCCCTATCTGCACGTCAACGAGACCAGCTTCTTCTGAAAATCGATGAGCTTTCGAGCAATCAGGCGAAAACCAAGGCCGATCTCGAAAGGGCTCAGTTGGCCGAGAGCACCTGCGATCAGGCTGTCCGAGGACAGAGAGTGAAGCTGGAGGATGCAGATCGGACTTGGCGTGAGGCGGAGCGGGATGTGGTGGCAGCCCGTGCTGAGGAGGTTCGGTGTGGGGAACGCGCCAGTATGCAGGCCCAGCGTGCGGATGAGTTGGCGGCTGCGATGGAAAGGGCGCGTGGTGAGATTGCTCTCGCAGAAAGGCAGACCTCGGCTCAGGAGGATTTGATTCGCTCATTGACGGCAGAGATGGAGCAAGTTTCAACCGCCTTCCAGCAGGCCGAGCAAATTTGTCAGGAAGCCCAAGAGAAGGCGGCTCTCGCCCGAAAGAAAAGGGAAGAAGCAGTCGCTGTTATGGAGTCGATCCGTTCCCGACGTGAAGCGGCACGGCGTGAAGCGGAAGGTGCCAGAGCTAGGGGTAGTGCTGAGGAGATGACCATTCGTCAAAGAATCGAGTCCCTGGAGCGACTCAGACAAGAGATCACAGGAAAAGAATCCGAGGAGCAGAGAGAGAAATCTGTCCTAGAGGAGTTATTCCGAAGACTGCAGGAGGCGGAAACTCTTTTCCCAGAAGCGAGGGAAAGATTGCAGAAAGCGGAAGAAGCGCTGCGCCGGGCTGAAGCAGAGCTGGTGGATGCAGACAAAAAGCTCTCGGAAGCAGATGCTGAAAAGATGCTGGCACGTTCCCGTGAAGAGGCTCTTCGGGAGCGTTCTGCTGGGGAGGCGGAGGCATGTCTCAAGGTCTGGATGGAAAAGGGGCAGACGGGGGGAGAAGCTTTGTGGCCAGCCTTGAAAGTGCGCCCGGGCTATGAGGCGGCGATATCGCTCGCGTTAGGGCCGGTTTTGGACGGAGTCCTGGTGGACGATTTGGATAAAATGGCTGAATCCCTGGAGACAGGAGAGGGTGGACCATCGGGAATCCTCCTTTCTCGTCAAATATCCGGGGTGGAAGCAACGGATTGGCCTGAGGGAGCATGGAACTTCGTGGAAGGAGGGGCAGGTTGGGAGACTCTTTTGCCGAATCTTTTAGCTGGGATTTGCATCGTAGATTCTTGGGAAGAAGCTCAGGCCCTTCGTTCTTCTCGGCCTGCGGCGATGATTATCTGTCGAGACGGCAGGATGATCAGTCCCCGTGGCTGGCAACGACGTGGCAAGGCACGCCTCACCCGACCTGGACGTGCGGAGATTGAGGCAGCTCGCGATACGGCGATCCGGGCAGAGCAAGCAGCTTCCGATCTTTCTGTAAAAGTATCCCAAGCGAAAGATCACATCGAGAATGCCCGAGATGCCCTTGAAAAATCCCGGGATCACGAAAAAGTAGTGCGCCAAGGATTAGATGAGGTTCGAAGGGGGCATGATCGCAAAGAGGCTTTGGTTCGTGCTTTTTCGGCTGAAACTTCTCGTCGAAAGGAAGAGATCCAGAGATTTGAGCAAGAGATCCTCGTTCATCAAAAGATTGCTGCCGAAAAGAGTTCTGAGGTGGAGAAGTTTATGGCCCTGGAGCAAGGTCTTGAATTAGAAGCTCGGCAGTCGGAGGAAGCGCGGGTTCAGGCTGAAGCGGAAGAAGTACGCTTAAACGAACTCCTGACAGAGCGAAGGGTCGAGAGGTCGGCTCAACAGCAGAAAAGGGACTCTTGTAATTCCCAGCTACAACCCGCAGAGGCCCGTCGGAAAGAGTTGGTTGAACTGGTGAACAAACGCCGGGAGGAAATTGGCGCAGATACGGCAAGGATGGAGAGTGCGCGCACGGAGTCTCATGCATCACTCGAAGCACAGCAGGCCGCAAGTCAGCGTGCCCAAGAGATCGAGGGATCGACCGCAGGCCTCAAACAGGCACGGGATACTGAGGTGACCTTGTTGGCTGAGAAAGAGTCGGAAGTTGTCCGCTGGCGTCAGGATGGGGAAAAGGCAAAGGACAGACTTGCGGAACTGGCTGTCAAAGGTTCCCAACTTGATTTTCAGCGGCAGGCACTTGCGGAGCGGCTGCAACGGGACTACTCCACCCCCTTAATGGATGCAAAGGTTGAAGGGGAGGGGATGCCGCAAACGGAAGAGGAGTGGGGGAAACTTGAGGAGGAGGCGAAAGCGTTGAAGGAGAAGATGGATGAAATGGGCCCTGTGAATACGGAAGCCATTTCCGAGTATGAGGAGTTGGAGAACCGTCTGAAATTTCTCGAAACTGAGGAGAAGGATCTGACCACCGCAAAAGCACAGTTGGAAGAGGCAATCCGCAAGATCAACCAGACGACCCGTCTATTATTTGAGGAAACCTTCGACAAAGTTCGGATCAACTTTGGGACACTCTTTGGAGAACTCTTCGGGGGTGGTCGTGCGACCGTAAAAATGACGGAAGGCGAAGATGCGCTGGAGGGTGGCATTGATATTGAGGCTCAGCCCCCCGGTAAACAGCCAAAGAATATTTCCCAACTTTCGGGCGGAGAGAAAGCGATGACGGCTTTGGCTCTTCTTCTTGCGATCTACTCGGTGAAACCGAGTCCCTTCTGTGTTTTGGACGAAATGGATGCGCCTTTGGATGAAACGAACACAGTTCGTTTCGTGCAAATTATTGAACGGTTTGTTGAAAAGTCTCAGTTCCTAGTGATCACCCATAATAAGAGGACTATGTCTTCGGCGGATCTGCTTTATGGGGTGACGGCGACAGAGCCCGGGGTTTCGCGAATGATGTCGATCAAGTTAACCCGAGATGAGGAGACACCTTTATTTGCACCTGCGGAGGCGTAATTGAGCCTTAGCCCGTTATTATTGAGGGAGACGGCGGAGCGTGTCGCACGGAATGCGGGCGTTACTCTTCGAAAGGCAAAAACGGAAGTCCTTCAGGTGGATTCAGCGGAACAGCATGACATCAAGCTCGAGTTGGACCGAAGGGTACAAGAGCAGATAAGAGATGAGATTCTGAAGGCCTGTCCTCAAGACGGTTTTTTAGGGGAGGAAGGAGGGGAAGGGGCAAAGCCAGGGCAACGGGAGTGGGTTGTGGATCCGATCGATGGAACAGTGAACCTATTTCACGGAATACCTCACTACGCAGTTTCCATAGCTTGTCGAATGGATGGACAGACGTTGGCGGGAGCGATCTATGACCCGAACCGAGACGAAATGTTTTCTGTTCATCGAGGAGGCGGATCGACCTGCAACGGTGTAAGGATTCAGGTATCCCAGCGAAAACTCCTTGAGGAATCGATTCTTGCTTTGGGTTTTTCGAAGGGGAAAAAGACGATTGAGAAGTGTTTGGAGTTGTATCAGTACTACGGGGATAAAGTTCGTAAATTGAGGGCGATGGGGTCTGCAGCGCTAGATCTTGCTTATGTAGCCTCAGGAAGATTGGATGCGTACGTAGAGCAGGGTGTGAGTATTTGGGATGTGGCTGCGGGGGTCTTGCTTGTGGAGGAGGCAGGAGGAAAAGTGCAGATGAATCCGGTCGAACCGGGCGGGAAGATACATTTAGTGGCGAGTAGCGGACAAATCCCCTTGAATTTTGTTTAAGAAGTAAGCTTCGGTCATTGAAGCGGCGACAAAAGATGGGCAGAAAGGGAGGATGAACAAAGTTAGAGTTCGTTTTGCCCCATCCCCCACGGGCCTTCTTCATATTGGGGGCGCAAGAACAGCTCTTTTTAACTGGCTCTATGCGCGTCACATGGGCGGAACTTTTGTGCTCCGGGTGGAGGATACCGATCAGTCTCGCAATACCCAGGAGGCGGTGGACGTAATTTTTCGGGGGATGCGCTGGTTGGGGTTGGATTGGGATGAGGGGCCGGACGGGAACGGAGGTGTGAAGGGTGACAAAGGGCCGTATTTTCAAAGTCAGCGTGGTTCGATTTATACGAAGTATTTGGACAAATTACAGGCCACAGGGAAGACCTATGAGGATGGTGGAGCTCTGAAGTTCAAGATGCCGAAAACCCCTGGGGTTGTGAAAGATCTGGTATGTGGCGATGTGACCTTTGACCGCACGATGGAGCCCGATCTTGTGATACGAAGGAAAGACGGAAGTCCCGTTTTTCACTTTGTCAATGTGGTGGACGATCTGGAAATGGGGATCACTCATGTGATTCGCGGAGAGGATCATCTTAGCAATACCCATAAGCACATTGCCTTGTACGAAGCCCTCGGGGTGACGCCCCCGCAATTTGCCCATATCCCTCTCATTCTGAATCAAGGTGGATCCAAGATGAGCAAGCGAGATGACGGCGCCGCCTTGGGATTTTACGAGGAAGCAGGGTATTTGCCTGCCGCAGTCAGGAATTACCTTTGTCTGCTGGGTTGGTCTCCGGGTGCAAACGAGGAGATTCTTTCGATTGAGGAGATTGTGCGGCGCTTTGATCTTAAGGATCTAAATCGGAGCAATGCACGATTCGATGGGGCGAAGCTCTTTTGGATCAACGGGGAGTATTGGAGGGCCATGAAGAATGATGAGTTCGCAAAATTTGCCGAAGCCTCACTCGCAAAAAGCCGTCCTGCCGTGGCGGCTCTCCCTGCAGATTTTCGAAATGGGCTTCTCGGAGTGATCCGGGAGAAGATCCGAACAGGGAAAGAGTTGGCTGAATGGCTCGACCCTTATCTAACCGAAGATTATCCCTATTCAGAAGAGGCTAGAAAAAAACAGTTTTCGAACCCTGAGGCAGGAAAATGGCTCACAGCGTTGGAGAAGGGGTTTTCCTCTTCCGCGGAACCTCTCAGTGAAATTGAAGCTGAAGCCGTTTGTAAAAAAGTAGCTGAAGAGGCGGGCCTTCCTAAGCCAGCCAAGGTGATTCATCTTTTACGCTCTGCAGTTTCCGGTCATACCGTCGGACCTTCTCTTTTCCATCTTCTGGTGGTTCTGGGTAAATCGAAGGTTGTCGCCCGATTGATGCGGACTCGCATCCTTTGGGAGGAGGGCAAGCTGGGGGGATCGGCGTGACCTTTGCGACCAGCCTGACGCTTTTAAGGATTCTCATGGTTCCGCTTTTTGCGGGAGCTTTGCTTTATCATCGCGAATATTACGAGGAAGGTTACACGGGGAATGGTTGGTATTACGCGGCGATATGTTTCTTTGCTTTGGCGGCTTTGTCTGACGGAGTGGATGGATGGATCGCACGTCATTTCCATCAGCAGAGTCATTTGGGGCGAATCCTAGATCCCATCGCTGATAAGCTGCTTTTGGTTACAGGAATAGTTCTTCTGGGAACAGTAGGAGTAGCCGGAAAAGGCCGTTTACCTCTTTGGTTTCCCATCCTGGTAGTTAGTCGGGACTTTATCTTGGTCACAGGAACCCTTTTCCTTGGAACCCTTCATCATAACTATCATTTTGTGAAGCCACACTGGACTGGGAAAGTTTGCACCTTTTTTCAAATTGCGGTGGTACTGCTCGGCCTTTTACTGCCTGGGCATTCATCTACTTGGCCTGTTCTTTGGGCGTCAGGAGCTATGACTTCCTTGTCGATGGTCATCTACTTAAAGCAGGGATGGGATCTCCTCCATCAGTCCAACTATGGCAAGCCTGCCCAGCACTAAATCAACCCGTCCAGTGGTTGCGATTGTTGGTCGTCCGAATGTTGGGAAAAGTGCGATCTTTAACAGGATCTGTCGTCGTCGGATTGCCTTGGTTTTCGATCGCCCGGGGGTCACTCGAGATCGTTTGGTTGCTGATGCTGATTGGGAGGGGCGCCCCTTTGTTCTAATTGATACGGGGGGACTCGGGCTCGAGGACGGTGCTGGGCTGCAGGAAGCAGTCGAGCGGGAAGCTGATCTGGCCATTGCCTCGGCGGATCGCGTTCTATTGGTGGTGGACGGAAAAGATGGGCTTCATGTCCTCGATACGGAAGTTGCAAAACGACTTCGCAAGGCGGGTCAGAAAGTCACTCTCGTGATCAACAAAATGGATCCGGGATACGGCAAAGGTGTTCTGACGGAATTTAAAAAGCTGGGTTTCGGTGATGGTTTCCAAGTTTCGGCCGAGCATGGTCTTGGATTTGGTGACTTGATGAGTGAGATCGGTCAGAAATGGCCTGAAGAAGATCGCCAGAAAGATGAGCGAACTCGGATCGCTGTAGTAGGTCGACCAAATGCAGGCAAATCCTCCTTGGTGAACGCCTGGGTAGGGACAGATCGAACGATGGTTGCTCCCATAGCAGGAACGACCCGAGATGCGGTCGATGTACCTGCTGAGATTGACGGGGAGGAAGTTCTTTTTATCGATACTGCGGGGCTACGCCAAAAACGTCGCGTGGAGGATCCGTTGGAGAAGATTATGGGGGGCCGAACCGCTCATGCGATTGATCGATGTCATTTGGCCATCCTGGCGGTCGATTCCGTGTTGGGTGTTGGTCTGGTTGAAAAAAAGGTCGCTGGACTTATCCAAAAAGCACAGCGCCCGTGTATTGTTGCGATTACAAAATGGGACTTAGCATCGCAAGGGGGAGAGAAAACACAGGGGCCAAGTTTTCGTAAAGAGTACGAAGCTGCCTTGCGTAAAGCCCTTTTCTTTCTTCCTGACGTACCAATGGTTTTTGTCAGCTCTGTTAAAAAGAGTGGTTTCGAGCAACTGAGTGAAGCTGTCACCATGATGAGAAAAGCCCGCTCGATTAAGATTGGCACAGGGGAGTTAAACCGGATTTTATCTCGTGCAACCGAATCTCGCAGCACCCCGGTCAAAGGTGGGAAAAAGCTACGGATTTATTATGCGACCCAGATCGAGGGTCCTTTGCCAACATTGGTGGGTTTTGTGAATCATCCAGGTGTGATGTCCGAAGCGTACGAACGCTTTCTCAGCAACCGAATTCGGGAGCATTTTCAGTTGGGTGGCTGCCCCTTGCGTTGGCGATGGCGAGGGCGGGACAAGAAGAGTGCAGGTTGAATCCTATTTTCTATTTAACAATATCTGCTGAAATACGGTCGATTCCTTCACGAGCAATTTCGCTGTTGGGGTAGTCTTGGTACGCGCGTAGGTACCAGGCGAGGCTTGAGCCTACTTGCCGTTTCCGCTCCATTTCCTGAGCGGTGCGGATGGAGCGAACGAACTCTGCAGCTTGGGTGGTGTAATCGGCTCGTGCCTGATTCAACTTGGGGTCATCGGGATAGTCGGAAAAGCCTCGCTCGACACTTTCCCATGCACCTGCTGCATCACCCCGTTTTGCAAGTTCCTGAGATCTCATGAGTGCAGCTTCAGCGCTTTGAACACGATCGAGTACGGATTTTAGCTTCTCCTGGCGATCTGGAAACATGGCGGTCGCGGCAATATATCGGACTTTATCATCAAAGATCTGGCGATAGTTCTTCTGGGCAAGGAGGCGATCGAAATCATTCAACGATTGTTGTTGAACATCTGTCTGACTGAAAATGGCGGCCGAAACTTCGGCGAGAGCCGGATTCCGCGGCCAAATCTCCGTCGCGGCTCGTAGTTCAGTTTCCAGTGCGTTTTTATCTCCGGAGGCGGCAGCTGCTTTGGCTTTTGCAAGATGCATAGCGCTTACCGTTTTTGCTGTCTCTACCACCGCGAGTGGTTTCGAGGTGTCAAAGTCACGGGCTGTCATGCTCAGTTCACGAATCAGTTCCTCAGCACGGGTTAGGTCATTGACTTCCAGCGCAGCGAGTAACTCGTTGGTTTTTCGGGTAAACTCTAAAGCACAACGTTTGTCATCTCTTGATAGTTTTCGGACAGAAGGGAGGTATTCCCCCATCATAAATGTCTCGAAAAGGCGTTCAGTTGCGCTTTTTAGTTCATTTTTTTCCAAAAGAAACTTATACGCTTCGACGCCTTCATCCACATCTCGGATTGCTTCGTTGGCTAAGGAGTCGAGTTGACCCAAGGAGTTTATCATTTTCCCTAAAGCCTTGAGTCCACTTGCGCCAGCGCTGATTAGGCTTTCGACCCCAAGATTTTCGATTCCAAACTGCATTCCCTCTGCACTGAACGCGCCGCCAGAAGAAGACGTATCGGCCCCTGCGCCGCTGTATTTTCGGTTACCGTCAGTTGTTGTTCTGCTTCCTGCGCCAACATAAGCGCCTGAACCACCTTTCCCTGATACTTTGGGATCCAGCTTTGCCTTTACTTTTACTTGGCCAGCGTCCTTGTCGACAGGCAGGGAAGAGGAAATCTGATCCAAGGCGCTGATTCGATTGTCGCCATCACCAAAAAGGGATCGATAAAAGCGAGTCCCAATCAGAACGTGCCGGAAGCGTCGCTGGGCAAAATATTGAATAATCATGGTCTGAAAATCGATTTTTGCCTGAACGATAGAAGCTTCTTTCTTTAGCTTGTTGTTTGCCATGGTGCTTCGGACGTCGGAAAGGGCTTCCTTGATTGGTTCGACTCGGGCTTCATCTTCAGGAGAAAGGATGGAGCTTGGGGTGGTTGGATTGGTTCCCGTTTGGACAGCTGTTTTTGTGCCTGATCCAATGTTCATCCGATAATTCCATTCCAATGCCGACTTTTCTTTTTGAAGGGTCCGGTTCGCCATTTCAAGTCGGGCAACTTCATTCTTTGCCAACCACACGCTGTAGACCACATCGGCCATGGCGTTGCAAAGATTAGCGTCGCTACGGTATTCCGAAGCCTTCGGCAATAGTTTCCATGCAGCATCAAGGTTTTCTGTATTTACCTTACCCGGGCTGAGTAAGGTCAGGATTTCATTCATGACTTTTTCATACTGCTGGTCGGCTTCTGAGGTCTCGGCAGGGGCATTCAGATATTTCTCAAAGCGAGCCCGAAAGAGACGGTTGTTATTTAGGTTCCATATTTTTCCATCGAAGGTGGAGTTCTCAGATCCGGGATCGACGACCGGAACATCTCGACCAAGGAAGCCCTGATTCATTTGAGGAGGGCGTGCTCCTCCAGTCGCGGCCTTAGAGTCACCCTCTTGCGCGATGAGGGCGACAGGCAGGACCCATCCGACAAATAGGATCAAAGGAGTGAAAATATTCATGACTTTTGAATCTCTTCAGCCACAAGGATGCCCGCATCGTCGACTTTAACCTTGGCGCGGTAAGATTGATTCTTTTGAAGATTGATCTGGCGTAATTTTGCAGGAAAGAGAATGGGCATAGGCCACTTTTTGGATTCACTTGTTACGGAAATACTGAAGAGGCGTCCTTTCTCAGGATTTTGTGCGAGGGCATTTAAAATAACCCCTTCCACCTGATAAACATTGCCCCGAAGGCTATTCGCATTCTCAAAATAATCAGATGGCTTAAGGAGTTCCGTCGTTCGGTAGGGGTTCGACCCTTTTTGAAGGAAGTATGCACCTGCTGCTGCAAGTACAAGAAAGCCTGCGATTAGAGCGAAAAAAAGATTGTGAGGTGTCTTCTGATGGGCCCGACGGGACATGTCATATCCTATGGTGAAAGAGTAGGCGGGGGCAACTACCGCCATTGACTGCGACGGATCCCGAAATAAGCCAAAACCAGGCCGATCAGAAGATGAACCAGTAAAATCCAAAGGGATAGGTTGACGGCTGCTATGGGAGTTTCCGTAATAAACTTCACCAAGTCGTAGAAGCGGGTATCCCGAAGGGTTTGAAGATACCCTGACCAAGCCCAGTACGCACTGATTAATGGTCGGCTAAATAGCCCCAGAAAATCAGGCAAAGCAAGAATTGCCCCTGAGAGGGGGAGTTGAAACCCGACAAGGTAAAGACTTCCTAAGGAGGCTTGTTCTGAAGAAGAAGACCAGCTGGATATGGCGAGACATAGTGCTGTGACTGCCCCTGTCAGAAAAAGAAATGGAAAAAACTGCTGCAAGAGATCTCCCGGAAATTGGCATACGGCTCGAACAAACAGGGTCATCCAGATCGATTGGGCGATGACCAAAATGGACAAAAATAGCCCCATCCCCAAAAGGGCAGATCCTGGGCGGAGCCCAGCGAGTTTTTCTTTCTCTATAATGGCCCGGTCACCAATTACTTCACGTGCGGAATTATTCGACCCCATCAAGGCGAGGAGAATGACTTGAAACATAGCCAGCCCGCTCACCAGTGTACCGACTCGGCTTGATTGGATAGTGAAGGCGAGAGATTCGCGAAGTTGCTCAACGACCCCCGTGTCGGAGGACATCGCCATATTACGAACTTCAGGTAATCCGCGATACGCAAAAAGAGTCACGACAATGGGAAAAACCAGCAGCAGGGACAGCTGAAGAAAGACTTGAGCGGGGTCTCGAAAGAAGATTTTCAACCGTCGATCCAGCCATGTCAATGCCTGTGAAAAAAAACCTGGGAGGCATGAAGAGCTCTCTTTTTCTTCGGAAATCGCAAGGGATTCTAGCTCGCCAAGAAAATTCTCTGGAGTCATAACCTCCGGCTTGGCTTGAGCCTGCCAAGCTGCAGCCCAATCCTTCGGATCCCGCAATCCAAGCTCTGGATAAAGAGCCTCCGGGCTATTGACATGAAAATATTCCGTTACGTCACGAGGATCGGCAGAGTATGCCAAATACCCACCCGTGAGAACGGTAAGGGAATCGTAGATCTGACTTTGTCGAAGACTGTGGGTTACGAGAAGAACAAGCCGACCCTGCTCTTGCGCAAGTGAGGCAAGAAGTTCTGTGATTTCTTCCTCTGATTTGGGATCAAGACCACTGGTGACTTCGTCAGCCAGTAGGAGACTTGGTTGGGTCGTTAATTCCATTGCAAGGGCGAGACGGCGCAATTGGCCTCCTGAAAGAACGCCGGCTCGCCGATCCAGCAATTCGGTCAGGCCAGTTTCCTCGGCGACTTGATCCACTCGGGAGGCGATTTCTGAGGGTGTGCCACGCAGACGAATGCGGGCACCGTAAATGAGATTTTCGCGAACCGTCAAACGGGGTTGGGTGCAACTGAACTGTGGAACGTATCCTAGCTGATTTGAGGGAAGATCTTCCGTTTCCAGATTTTTTCCCTGCCAATAAATTGATCCCGAGGTATGAGGGGTAATCCCTGCAATTACCTTAAGCAGTGTGCTTTTTCCGCATCCGGACGGTCCAATAATTGCCCCAAAATGAGACGCAGGGTACCAAGCCGATATGCCCGTCAGTAGGGGGGCATGGTCTGCATCTAGGTTGAGTTCAATGGAATCAAGAACCAGCACTCCAATAGAGAATCCTCTTGATAGGGGAAAGGCAACGTGGAAAATTCTCCCGCATATCGGTGATTCTGCTACATCAGGAGAATGAATCAGCAAAAACAGGGGCCTTCCAAGGGTGGTCGGTGGTGGATCTTGGGCGGACTTGCCGCTGTTCTTTTTGTTCTTGTGGTAGTCATGGGAGCACTTCTCCCGATCTGGGTTGTTCAGTGGCTTGGCGGAAAAGAGTTTCAACGATTGGCTTCTCTACAGGTGTCCTCCTTGTTGCAGACGGAAGGAGATTTTGAGCCATTCGTGTGGGATTCTTTTTCAGTCTATACGCCTAGTTTTCAGAGTCGACCAGGAGCTCCTGGGCCTTGCCTTTGGAATATTCGGGAGATACGGACAGAAGTCTCTCCCAGGCTTCTACTGGATCGCATTCTTCGATTTCCAGAGATTACGATTGGCAAATTAAGCCTCCAGACGGGCATCAACCCGTCTCCTGTTCGAGAGCTAACA
The DNA here is from genome assembly GCA_945878585.1 of Akkermansia muciniphila. Classification (GTDB taxonomy): domain Bacteria; phylum Verrucomicrobiota; class Verrucomicrobiia; order Methylacidiphilales; family Verrucolacustridaceae; genus Verrucolacustris. Next base: position 14,152 of record CAMDXQ010000005.1, on the reverse strand, counting down.
CCCCCAAGTACCTCAGGGGCAGTTCCTAGTGCAGAGATCTTTCGGGATGTGCAAATCGGTAAAGTTGAAGTCCGTGACTTTCAATTCGCCCCTTCCTTGAAAACAGGGGGGTGGGGTGCTGGTGGGATTACGGCACTTATTCAGCCCAGCAAGCAGACAACCTCATTTTCATTGGCTCAAGGCGAGATACAGACTCCGCTTTCTTGGTTGGGGCGGGTCAACCTAGTTGAGGCGAAGGGTCGATATGTTGATCCAACCATATTCCTGACTTCTCTTTCCGTGAAAGCCAAGTCAGGCGGAACTTTGGAGATGTCGGGGGAGTTTGTTCCTGGAGCTGTTCCTCAGGCGAAAGGAAGAATTTCGTGGGACAAGTGGGCTGTGCCTAGCGGGAAGATTGGTGTCGGGCTTTTTGAGATTCCTGCATCCATGTCTGGAGATTTCGTTTTGCAGGAGTGGCGAAAAGGGGGTCCTGTTGGCAATGGACGCGTTCAGCTTGTCGATGCTCGTCTCGAACCGGGCCGTGGATCGGAGACAATCTTAGGTATTCTCGGACTTCTCACTGGGGAGCCGCGTCTGCGGGGTTGCCCGTTAACTACGGCAAAAGCCTCATGGGCTCTGCAACCCGGACTATACGATGTGAATCAAATTATAGCCGAGGCGCCGGGCCTTTTGAGGGCTGTTGGGCAGATTCAGGTTCGAGGAGAATCCTTGAGTGGAAGGATCGAATTGGGACTCGAAGGGGATTTGGGTCGAAAGGTAAATGCATTAACCGGAGGCGAGTGTTTTGCCCGATCGGAGAACGGCTACTCCGTCCAAAGCATCCAACTTTCCGGCACCCTTTCGTCTCCCAAAAATGATTTAGAGCCGAAACTAAAAGGAGCTCTTGAACGAACTGCAATTCGGACCGTGGCACAGATATTGGAGAAAGCGACTGGGACTCAAGGCTCTGGCGATGCAGCCGGTCAGGCGGTCAATGTTTTGAAAAGTCTTTTCGGTCCAGCCCCCAAATGAAGGAGGCTTCAGATTATCCGTAGCTCTTGAAGTACTTCTTTTTGTCCTCTGCGTCCGAGGCGTCGGTACTGGGAGGCGTCGCTGTAGTTTTGGGTTGGTGAGCAGATGCTACAGGTTTTTCTTCCGGCATCATTTCTTCCTCCAAGGCAGACATGTCTACCTGAGGCCCGCGATCTGGCATCATTCCAACAGGAGTTCCGCCGCTCGCCTCCACAAAAGCTAACTGAACTTGCTGAAGTGCTTCCGTGATAATTTTGGTTTCTTGTGCAGAAAGGTTCCCCTCCGTCTTGACCCGAATGAGCTCAAGATGGTCGATCATCATCTTGGCGGCCTGGAGATTTGGAGGAATGCGATCTCCCTCTGGGGTCGGAATCCGACCCAAGACGTAAAGAATGTTCTGCGCTTGAACCATGACAAATTGAACAAAGCGTTTCGTCATTTCTGAGCTCAAGGCTGGGTTATATTTTTGGACTTCAGCCATACTAGGATTTCTTGGAAGACGAGGCCGAGTCGCTTTTCCTTTTTCTGCGGATTCGGGGGGTAGGGGACAACTCCCTGCGAATCTTGCGTACTGCAAATGTAGCTTTTTGAGGTTGAAAAGGGGTCACAAAAGCTTCTGTAAAAGTCCAGATTTCTTGGAAATCATCCGGCCGATCGGTTTCGCTTTTTCCGAGGATTCCGTGTTGAACGAGATGAAAGACGATCTCACCCACTTGTCCGCAGTTCTCGATTCCCCAGTCATTCAAAACGGTCTTTGCCATCGGTCCGAACTCCTGGAGAGCCAACTGCCGGAACCCTTCGAGTAGTTGATGGCCTCGAACGTGGGCAGGTTTCTCATCCTCCGACCGAACAAATTTCCTAAGGGATTGATCCAAGGAGCGCCGAACGAAATCATAGGCGGGTGCTGAAAACCTGGAATCCTTCTCACGGATTCTCTTTACGGCTTCAGGTAGTGAAAGGTGGCTCACCCTGAAATTATGATCGAAGGGCGTTGTTTTGTCTATGGCTTACGCCAGATATCGGCACAGTGAAAACAGAATGATGAGGGCGCCGCCACCTAGAATAAGGATTCTCTCTCGGCGACGTAATGTCCAAGCCTTCATGAGCAGATGCAGTTCACAATCCGGCCTGGGACGATGATGATCTTATCGATCTTCTTGCCTCCGGCCCAAGCTGATAGCTCTGGGTGGTTCCTTACGATCACTTCGATTTCTTCTTTGGAGGCTTGAGGGGAGAGCTGGATCTTTCCCCTTACTTTGCTGTTCACTTGGATCGGAAGTTCTACGACTGCATCCACAAGATCCTCCGGACGATACGTGGGCCAATCGGAAAGACTGATTAGGCCTTTTCCTTTCAAGCGCAGATAAATCTCTTCAGCAAGATGAGGGGCAAAGGGGGCGAGCAAGCGGGCAAGATGAATAATTGCAGACTTTGGGCGAGAATTCAGTCCCGTGAGATGATTCACCAAGATCATCAGAGCCGAAATAGCGGTATTCATCTGGAGGGATTCGATATCCGAAGTGACCTTGGCTGTAGTTTTGGCAAGAGCACGGACTGTCTCTTGATCGGCAGGATCATCCGTTAACGCAGGGGAGGGGATCCATTCTCCCGATTCGGTCTCCTCACACACCAGTCGCCAAACTCTGGCAAGAAAACGAATCGCCCCCTCCATGCCTTTAGAGCTCCAAGGCTTCATCTGCTCCAAAGGTCCCATGAACATTTCAAATACCCGCAATGCATCCGCACCATATTGTGCAATGACGTCATCCGGGTTGACGACATTCCCTACCGATTTCGACATTTTCCGATTATCCTCTCCTAGAATGATGCCCTGATTGACCAAGCGCCGAAACGGCTCCGGATGAGAAACGAGCTTTAGATCGAATAGGACCTTGTGCCAAAACCGGGCGTAGAGGAGATGAAGAACTGCATGTTCAGCCCCGCCAACATACAAATCGACTCCACCATTGCTCATCCAATACTTTTCCGCCTCGGGACTCCAAGGGGCTTGGGAGTTATTTGGGTCACAAAAGCGAAGGTAGTACCAACAGGAGCCGGCCCATTGGGGCATGGTATTGGTTTCGCGAATTCGTCCATCGGCCAGCTTGATCCAAGATACGGCCTTGGCCAGAGGGGGTTCTCCAGTGGGAGAGGGTTGATAGTCCTGCATTTCAGGCAAGGTAAGGGGGAGATCCTGGGGGGACAGGGGTTGATGTTTTTCCCCCTGCCAGACGATCGGAAAGGGTTCCCCCCAATACCTTTGTCTGGAGAAAAGCCAATCGCGCAGTTTGTACCGGATTTGCCGCCGTCCAAATTTCTGATTCTCCAGCCATTCGATCATCGCAACTTTCGCTTCCGCTGAAGTTTTCTTATCAAGGAAACCCGAATTCACGTTCACACCTTCTCCTGTGAAGCAGCTTTCGGCCGGGTGAGAATCGGGTCCGTGAATTACCACACGAATTGGAAGATCGAATGTTTTCGCAAACTCAAAGTCCCGCTCGTCATGAGCAGGAACAGCCATCACTGCACCAGTCCCGTATGAGGCGAGAACATAGTCGGCCACCCAAACCGGAATCTTTTCGCCATTCACAGGGTTTACTGCAAAACGGCCGATGGGAACTCCGGTTTTTGTTTTCGCTAATTCAGTTCGTTCCAGATCGGACTTGGAGGAACTATCTTTTCGATACTTCTCTACAGCTATTTTTTGCTCATGCGTAGTCAGGGTAGGGACCAGAGGATGCTCAGGAGAGAGGACAACGTAAGATGCTCCAAAGAGGGTGTCAGGCCGGGTTGTGTATACGGTGATCCTGTGACCCGATCCATCTACTTGAAAATCGACTTCCGCGCCTTCACTTTTTCCGATCCAGTTTCTTTGCATCTCCTTGAGAGACTCGGGCCAATCGAGCAGGTCGAGATCCTGAAGGAGTCGTTCGGCGTAGGCGGTAATCTTGAGCATCCATTGGCGCATCGGACGCCTTTCCACCGGGTGGTTTCCACGTTCGGAGTGGGGACCTTCGGGAGTATTGAGAACTTCTTCGTTGGCTAGGACTGTCCCAAGAATGGGGCAGTACCAGACGGGGGCTTCGGCCACATAGGCCAGATTCTTTTCATATAACTTCAAGAAAATCCACTGAGTCCATCGAAAGTAGGCGGGATCGGTGGTATCGATTTCACGAGACCAGTCATAACTAAATCCCATGGCCTGGATCTGCCTTCGAAAGTTATCGATATTCTTTTTCGTGGTCAGGCGAGGGTGGGTTCCGGTCTGAACAGCATGCTGTTCGGCGGGAAGACCAAAGGCGTCCCATCCCATCGGATGGAGAACATTTTTTCCGCACATTCTCCAGTAACGTGAAATAATATCAGTTGCTGTGTACCCCTCCAAATGTCCGACGTGAAGACCCGCCCCTGAAGGGTAGGGGAACATGTCTAAGATATATTTCTTCGGTTTTTCCGACCCTGCTTCTCCGGGTTGAGCGGCACGGAAGCAGTTGGCTTCAGCCCATTTCTTTTGCCATCGGGGTTCTATTTCTGAAAAAGGATATGGGGTGCGGGTTTGCATAAATTCGTTATGCGGTTATTAAACGCAAAGCACCATGCCAAGTCGAACTTCCACCGCACTTCCTGTTTTATGGATTGCGACCACCAATCCTGGCAAAACCCGGGAATTTAGGGGTCTATTTGGGTCGAAATGGGATGTTCGGGACCTTCACTCATTTCCTCAGCTTCCTGAGATCAAGGAGACGGGTAAGACATTTGTTGCCAACGCCAAGATCAAGGCTTTAGCCCTGAGTTACGCGCTTCCGGGGAAACTCATAATGGCTGATGATAGCGGCCTTGTTGTGCCTTCCTTGGGGGGGCGACCAGGGGTTCGCTCGGCACGGTATTCCGGCCCTAGGGCGACAAACGAAAGTAATCGGGCCAAACTACTCAAAGCCATGGTTGGTTTATCTGGGCAAGCCCGTAGAGCTTATTTTCAGGCCACCTTGGTGCTGGCTTTGAATGGTCATGTTTTAGGGATCAAAAACGGCCGGGTTTGGGGGCTAATCACCACAGAAGAAAGAGGCGAAGGTGGATTTGGATACGATCCTATCTTTCGCCCGGCGGGTTATCTTGGGACATTTGGAGAGCTGAGTGCCGCTACAAAAAAGAAGGTCAGTCATCGAGCTCGAGCTGCAAGGAGCCTCGCGACTCTATTAAGCAGGGCAAGAGCCCTAACAAGAGCTACAAATCATATTTGATACAATATTTATTGTGCGACAAATACGCTCCTGAAGGCTTTGGTGCTCTATTGAATGAACCCCCAGCGTTTCGTAAACGGCCAGTAAACAAGTGCTCCCAAGCCAACTAGGTTTTTTGCTGGAACCGCCCCCCAACCCCTTGAATCAAAACTGTTGGGACTATTGTCCCCCATGGCCCAGTAGTCCTGATTGGGTACTCGATATGAATCGTTTGGATGATTGAGATAGGTCGGCCCTAAGGTGTAACCAGGATAGCCATTCTGCTGGCTGGCGACCCGTTGAGACGCAGGATCCACAGCTGGCGCGCCATTGATCCAAAGTTCGGGCGGCTTGACCTGAAGCAGATCACCCCCCAAAGCGACGCATCGTTTAATGTAATATTGCGAGCCTTCAATGCCACGTAGACGCAATCCTGATTCAATCCCATCGATGTCTTCGGTCGTGAAAACAAAGGTTTCCGCCCTTTGAGGCTTCCGAAAGTGATAGATGAACTTGTTGACGAAAAGATGATCTCCCGTGGCGGAACTAAAATTCACCAAAACATCGCCAGCCTTCACCTGATCTCCAGTTCGAACTTTCAATCCGCCTTCCCGGGCTTCCGATAAGCTCGAAAGGACTGTCTCTTTCCATCCATCCGCAATGATTTCCGTCGTTGTCCAAGGAATCACACCCAAAAGTCGCCCCTCCCGAACAGAGAGAATCTGGCCATCCCGTGGTGCGACAGCCCGATGGTAGCTTTTGCCCTCAAGGAGAAAATCGAAAGCCCTTCTAAGGAAGAACGGAGGCGGAGCTGTTTCGGACTGGTTCAGAATACCGAGCAAGGTGGGTCGCATGGAATGGGTAGGAATCTTGAAAGGCTGAAGAAAATAGGCGCGCACACCTAACGCCAGAACAATCGCAACCAGCGCAACCTCGGCGTTCTCCTTCCGTCCGTGATGCCGCTCTGTCCGAAGAAGATCTCCGTAATCCTTTTCCAGTTTCTCTAGAATGGATCGGCGCTGGGAAGCTGGCGTCGTGATTCCAAGGGCCTCTCGGACCATTCCCCTCGCCTCTTCAAGGCGCATCAGCAACTTTTCGGGTAAAACATCCCGACCATAGTGAACTCTTTTGGCTAGAAAATGTGCGATGGCATGAAGTTGTTTTCGCTCTTCCTTGGCTTTTCCGAAAAAAAGAAAATCAATCATGACTCAATCCCCGAACGCTTTCAGAATCTGGAGAAAGGCCTCCTGTGGTATGTTCACCTTTCCAAACTGCTTCATCCGCTTTTTGCCCTCTTTCTGTTTTTCCAAGAGCTTTCGTTTCCGCGTGATATCACCACCATAGCACTTTGCCGTCACATTCTTCCCGAAGCTTTTTACATCTTCGCGGGCAACAATTTTTCCTCCAATGGCCGCCTGAAGTGAAACTTTAAATAGCTGGGGCGGAATCACCTCCTTGAGTTTTGCGGTCAGGGCGCGACCGCGGGCGGGCGCTTTTTCTCGATGAACAATACAGGAGAATGCGTCCATCGGTTCTCCATTCACGAGGATCTCCAGTTTGACCAAGTCGTCTGCCCGATAAGGACCATGCTCGTAGTCCATCGATCCATATCCTCGGGTGATACTTTTAATTCGGTCGCTGAAATCCACAAGAATCTCACTCAGTGGTATGTCCGTGGTCAACATCACCCGTTTCCCGTCCAAGGAATCGGTCTTCGTCACTTCCCCCCGCTTCTCCCTCACCATCGCCACCAAGTCTCCAATGTTTTCGTTGGGGCAAAGAAGAAACACGGTCACCATGGGTTCTCGAATTTCCTCGATGACGCTTGGGTCCGGGAGTTGAACCGGATTTTCGACCGAAAGCACCTTCCCGCTGGTGAGACGAACCTCGTAGATCACGCTGGGATAAGTCGATAGAACTTCCATACCGAACTCCCTCGAAAGCCTCTCCTGGACGATCTCCATATGGAGGAGCCCGAGAAAACCACAACGGAATCCAAAACCAAGCGCAGGAGAGCTCTCCGGAATAAAAACCAAGGAGGAGTCATTCACCTGAAGTTTTCCGAGGGCCAGTTTGAGCTTCTCGAAGTCGTCCGTGTTGATCGGGTAAAGGCCGGAGAAAACCATCGGCTGAACTTTACGGAACCCTGTGAGAGGCTCTTTGGCCGGATGGATCGCATGGGTGATCGTATCCCCGATATCGATTTCGGCTGTGGTCTTTAAATTTGCCACGAGGTAACCGGAATCTCCGGGACCCAGCTTTTTTCCGATCGTCATTTTCGGGCTGAATGTTCCAACCTCTTTCGTCTCATACTTTCGACCGCTTTGCATCAGCATGATCGGTGTCCCAGCTGTGATTTCCCCAGAGATCACCCGGACATAGGCGATCACTCCGCGGAAGGTGTCGAACACGCTGTCAAATACCAAGGCTTTTAACTCCTTCCCGTCCGCTCCTTTTGGGGCGGGTAACCGAGCGACGATGGCTTCCAGAACGTCTTCGATCCCCTGCCCCGTTTTAGCGCTGACTAAAATCGCTTCATCCCCGGGAATCGCCAAAATCTCCTCCAACTGTTTTTTGACGCCGGGAATGTCGGAACTGGGTAAATCGATTTTATTGATAATCGGGATCAGGGTTAGACCCTCTTTATTGGCAAGATGCACGTTTGCGACAGTTTGCGCCTCCACCCCTTGGGCTGCATCCACCACGAGAAGCGCTCCTTCGCAGGCTGCGAGGGAGCGTGAAACTTCGTAGGAGAAGTCGACGTGACCCGGAGTATCGATCAGGTTCAGACGGTACGTTTGTCCATTCTTGGCCTTGTAGTTGAGGGTGACAGGATGTGCCTTGATCGTAATACCCCTTTCGCGCTCCAGATCCATCGAGTCCAGCAATTGAGCCTGCATATCCCGTTCCGCGATTAGCCCCGTCACCTGAAGAAGACGGTCGGAAAGAGTGGTCTTTCCGTGATCTACGTGCGCAATGATGCAAAAATTTCGGATCAGGCTGGGGTCCATAAAATACGTAGGAGCTAAATCAGCCTGAGACATTTGCCGCCGTTGCAGCAGATCGCAATTTTGCGACAGCTTGATTCAAATCAGGTTGTGCAAAAAGATGGGATCCGGAAACGAGTACGTTGGCTCCGGATCCGACACAGCTGGGAGCGGTCTCGTCGTTAACTCCTCCATCCACAGTTATGTCGATCTGGTAGTTCTGGCGTAGAATCACTTCCCGGGCTTCGCGAATTTTAGGAAGGACCTCCTTCATGAAGGGTTGGCCACCAAACCCGGGATTCACTGTCATGCAAAGGAGTTGGTCGCACAGAGGTAAAAGTGGAATGGCGTGCTTGAGGAGAGTGGCGGGATTGATGGCAAGACCTGCTCGACACCCTTTTTCTCGGATCGACTCCAAAGTTCTTGCGGATTGATGTCTGGCTTCCAAGTGGATGTTCAGGCAATCGGCTCCAGCTTCAATGAAGTCATTTGCATACCGGTCGGGTTGTTCGATCATCAAGTGGACATCCAACGTCGCTTCCCCCATCAGGCGCCGAAGGGTCTTCACCATGTTGACGCCAAAGGAGATGTTGGGCACGAAATGCCCATCCATAATATCGACATGAACCCATTCAGCTCCGCTGGCCTGAATCCGCCTGGCCTCATCCTCAATCCGACCGAGGTCAGCTCCCAATATGGATGGTGCAACGATAATGGGGCGATTGGTCATCGGGATTCTCCTTTTTCGATGATTTCGATCTCGTAACCTTCCGGGGCATCCAGAAAGGCAAATCGCGAACCTCCCGCAGTGGTCGATGGACCATCGCTCCAAGGGTATCCCTGTTCGGTGGCATGACGGCCGAACGCATCTAGATCATCCACCTCGAAGGCCAAGTGAATCAGATCAGGCGGGACTTTGACCGGTCCGGATGCCGGAAAGTGGCACAACTCAAGCATTTCACCCCCCGAGGAGGGTTGCAAAAAGACCAGAGAACTTCCACGGGGCGAAACACTCTCCGAAATCGGAACCAGCCCAAGAACTTTTTGAAAAAATTGACGGGCTTGCGGAAGGTTTTCCACCCGCAATCTTGTATGGAGCCATCGGCCAACTTTCATAAGGAGGACTATCATTCCCTCCCTGCCCCGTTCCGTCGAACAGTAATCTTCCCTTATTCCGTCTCCAACTTCGTTCCGCGATCCAAAAGAGCCGTAAGCGCGGCCTTAGGAGATTTTGAGCCCTTCACGACTTGGAACAACTCCTTGGCGATCGGCGCATCAATCGAGTTCTTGAGCAGAATGGGATGGAGTGCCTCGGTGGTCGGAATTCCTTCACAAACACCATCTACCGAAGCCAACGCCTGGACCACACTGTCTCCTGCCCCGAGTCTTTCTCCAACCCGACGATTCCGACTTGCTCGGCTGTAGGAGGTGAGAACGAGATCCCCTACACCACTTAAGCCTTGGAGAGTTTCTTCCTCCGCACCGAAATGAACCGCCACACGGGTCATCTCACGCAAGCTTCGGGTCGTCAAACCGGCCAGGCTGTTCTCCCCTAAACCCAGTCCTGCACACATTCCGGCGGCAAGGGAGTAAACATTTTTCAATGCCCCTCCCCATTCCACCCCGATCAGATCGGGACTCCGATACACACGAATCCCTGGGCCGTGTAGTGCTTTTTGGATGTTCATGGCTAACCCCTCGTCTTGGGAGGCTGAGACCAGTGCAGTGGGGATTTTTTGGATCACCTCAGCTGCCAAGCTCGGGCCCGAGACCGCAGCCAGCGCGGATTCAGGAAAAACAGAAGCCACAATTTCACTCACTCTTTTTCCTGTGGAAACTTCGATCCCTTTCGAGAGGCTGACCACTGGAGTGCCCGTTTTCCACCCACGAAGTTTCTGGCAGCACTCGCGAACTGACTGAGTAGGTAATGCCACCCAAAGGAGATCGGTCTTTGCCGGAATATCCGACTCCCCCTTGTCCAGCCAGGTGACCGTGTGTCCCCTTTCTTGAAGGGCTTGGCCAATCGCCAAACCCCATGCCCCTTTTCCAAGAATCGTATTGTGCATAATTTACAGTTTCTCTTTCTCTGAAAACCGACTTTCTTTTCCCCGAAAGATTCTTTGGATGTTATCACGATGCCGAATCCAAACCAGCCCGGCCATACCAAGAGCGGCCCACTGGAGCGCGGCTCGTTCGGGGCATAACCATGCGACTAGAATTGGAAAGGCAGTGGCTGCGCTCAAGGAGGCTACCGAGACGGTCCGACTGAATTGAAACGCTATCCACCAGATCACACCTACCCCAAGGGATACCGATGGTGTAAGTCCGATCAAAATTCCAGCAGACGTTGCCACCCCTTTTCCCCCGCGGAATCCCAGCCATGGCGAAAATACGTGACCCAATACTGCGCATACTCCGGTTCCCACTACCCAGGAGTCGCTGAGATTCCCTGCGCGAATTGCCAAAACTACCGGGATCCATCCTTTGGCGAAGTCCAGCGCGAACACGAGATACCCCCACTTCTTTCCAAGAACCCGACTGACGTTGGTTGCTCCGGTGTTGCCGCTTCCCTGTTTTCGCAGATCTACACCGAGACGTAAGGCCAGCCAGTGGCCGAACGGTAAAGAGCCAAGGAAAAAAGCCAAAAGAAGGTAGAAAACAGGGTTTTGCATCCCTTGCGAGTTGGCCCACCTGAACGAAAAGGGCAAGGAAAACCACTCGCAATTTTTCCATTGGGAGAAAATCGTATTTTCGGTTATCCTTTTGGACTATGCCTGAAATTACGTCCGCCCAGCTGACGGGATCGAGTCTCGACACCTTCCGTAAAGCTAAGGATGCAATGGCTCGGCAAAATCACGACTACGTGATCATGCTGATGCCCCCTGTTCTTGAGGCAAACCCTGGCCTTCTTGAGGGCAGGAAAATCCTTCGGGCCAGCCAAATTGCGAAAGCGAAAGCAGCATCGAAAATGGATAAAAGTATGGCTGCGGTGCGCATTGCCCCTGCAGTCATGCAGGCGAAATCTGCAGTCGGAAAATCACTCGGGGCGGGATTGGCCAAGCTGGAGGAAGCCCTTACCCTTGATCCTTTTAGTCCTCAGGCCAATGCAGCCTTGGGTGAAATTGCGCTACAAAACGACCTTCCTGGAACAGCTGTTTTTGCATATGAAACGGTCCGTACAGCCAAACCTCAAGACACCCAGAATCTACACGGACTGGCTCAAGCACTGATTGCCGCAAAACAGATGAGCAAAGCTCGGGACGTGTATCAGAACATTTTGGAAGTGGCTCCCACAGACGGGGCTGCCCTGAAAGGAATGAAAGATGCGAGCGCTCTTGTCGCCACCCAAAGCGGAGGCTGGGAAAAATCGGAGGACTTCCGCGACTCACTGAAAAATAAAGAGGAAAGTTCGGCCCTTGAATCTGCTTCTAAAGTAGTCAAGACGGCCGAGGCAGTCGCAGAGCAGTTGGCACGCCTCCATGCTCAATTTGAGAAGGAGCCCCAGAATGTTGTTTTGGCGAAGCAAATTGCGGAGCTGTGCGAAACACAAGGATCTCTCGATCATGCCCTGCAGTGGTTCCAGTTTTCACATGAGCTCACTCAGAAAACCGACCCGGTTCTCGAAAAGGCTGTTTTTCGTCTCCAATGTGCCCTTCTCGACCAAGAGTGGGAGCAGGCGAAAGCCGCTGGATCAGACGACGCCGTATGTGATGAGATTCTGGCGCGGAAAAAATCGGTAATCTTGGAAGGAGCGAAAGATCGGGTGAAGCGTTATCCAAATGACCTTCAGTACCGCTTTGAATTGGGTGAAGCTTTGATCGATAATGGTGGGTACAAAGAAGCCGTTCCGGAACTACAGCAGGCACTGCGTCAGCCTTCGGTTCGGCATCGGGCACTCAACCTGCTTGGAGTCTCTTATCAGAAACGAAAAATGCTCGATCTTGCAGCCAAGCAGTACGCTCTCGCCGCATCAGAAATCGTGGCGATGGATAACGTGAAAAAGGATGCGATCTACTCTCTCGGTGTGATTCTCGAGGAAATGGGTAAAAAAGTTGAGGCTCTGGAAGAGTTTAAGAAAATTTACGAAGTGGATAGCCAGTTCCGTGATATCGCAGAGCGGGTCGAAGCCGCCTATCAGCAAGGCTAAAAAGGCGAAGGCCGGATGGCCTTTTCGCCACCCGGCCCTCGTTCCTGTGGAATCCGTAAGCCGGATTCTGTGACTCACCAAGTTTCCCTGATGAGCTGGCAGCCATTTCTCTAACCCGCCTGACGACGAGTTTCGGTCGGGTGTTTCCACCTTCCCGATGCGGCTCCAACCCGGGGGTGTCCCGCTTACGCGCGACGGGCGGATCACCCGTTCCCCCTGCTCGGCCTTGCACCATCCGTGGTTTGTCATCCCCTTCGGTTACCCGAAAGGTGGTGGGCTCTTACCCCGCCTTTTCACCCTTACCCAGCTTGCGCTAGGCGGTATTTTTTCTGTGACACTTTCCGTCAATCCCGACTTGCGGCGAGACTGCCCCCAGCTTTCCTGGGGCGGATTATCCTGTGGTGTCCGGACTTTCCTCCCCCAGACAAGCTGAGGGCGACTGCCCTGATTCCGGAATTAGAATACGCCGTATTCAAAGCCTGACAATCCCCGAGACGTCGCGGGGATAAAGGAGTATTACTCCATCCAGATCAATGGGTTCCAAGCGCAGAGAGCCATCCATTCAATAACGAAAACAATGAGCACAGAGGGAATTAAAACGGTTAAACCAAAACCCACCCACATGGGAAAGTGAGGAATATCCTTCCGATGTTTTGCTAGCTGGGCTCCTCCAGCAAGAACCGCCACCGCACCTAAGGTCATCGAGGTTAAGATCATCCCTTTGATTTAACGCAGAACGTCTGCAAGACAAGAAATCTCCCTGCCGTCACTCCTTCACTTTCCCTTTGCTGTCGATGATCTTGAACTGGCTTCCAGTTCGAACGTGAGCCTGCCCGTTTCGAAAATCTGTTGCTTCATCAAATTCAGCGGGAATGACAAGTACACCCTGTTTATTAATGTAGCCAAACTTGCTCGTAATCCGGTCTTCCATCTGCACGCGTGCGAATCCTTCGGAAAACTGACCCGCCCAGGCAAACTTCGATTCAAACGGACTTTTCCCATCCGGGAGAATATAAATCCACGTTTTCTTGTCACCCGGTGGACCACTCTTTTGAACCGCGGCAACCCCTTCCGAGAAACTGCCAACTTGATCGTAATCCGGTTCGACCACCAGTTTCCCTTTGGCATCCACGAATCCCCATTTCGATCCGTCTTTCACAGCTCCATATCCACCCTGAAAAGGACGAGCCCAGATGTATTCTGGCTCAATCGCCCAGCGGCCTTGTCGATCGATGTACCCAAACTTTCCCGTTAGGCGATCCCCCTCCGAAGCAGGAGCTAGGTTCTCGGAAAACTCGCCTGCCCAGGAAAAGCGGGGAGGAATCTTCCAATTCCCTTTTGCTTCAATGTATCCCCACTTTTCTCCCTCCCGAGCTGCCGCGAGATCCCCTTGGAATGCTTTTACTTCGATAAACTTCGGTTCGACGGCCCACGTTCCATCCGGCGAGAGAAATCCCCATTTGCCGTTCTCCCCCTTCGTAGGAGCAGGACCTTTGGCGAATAACCGTTTTTCTGGATCCTGCTGCTCCTCCCCTTTTACCGTTGTTCCAACCGCTGCGGCGAGGATCCAAAGGGCCAATATTTGCAAGGCTCTCACCTCTCCACCCATAGGTTTGAGAGAAGCGGGGTCAAGGCGAGGCTGGCACTTTATCCAGAACATCGGATAATGAACCAATGACAACTCCTCTCCTCCTACCCCTCCTCTGCCTCCTCTCCATTTTATCCTTCCCCATTTCTGCTCCTTCTCAAGACATCGGTTTTGAAGGTGGCGCTAGCCCGTATACACC
>CAMDXQ010000004.1 GCA_945878585.1 Akkermansia muciniphila | reverse complement strand
CGTAGTTGATCTTGAGTTCGGATCCGCGACGGACGATGGCTGTTTTATCCATCGATACAAAAGGGCGCAGGAGTTTGATGTTGGCGTAAGTACCGGCATCGATCGCTTGTGCCATGGGGTTGAAAAAGGATTCCCGGCAATCGGGATAGATGGCGTGGTCGCCGGAGTGCGCCGCGATGGCCACGGCTTCGGCGCCGATGCTTTCGGCATAGCCGGCAGCGAGAGAAAGAAAAATGCCGTTCCGAAAGGGGACGACAGTCTTCTTCATCGTCAACTCTTCGTAATGGCCATCTGGGATTTTGCCTCCGGATTTCAGGAGGTCGGATTTAAATGTTTCGGCCAAAAAAGTGAGCGGGACGATCTGGTTTTGAATCCGGAGGCCGCGGCACTGGTCGGCGGCGCAGGGAAGTTCTCGGGCGTTATGTTTCGCTCCGTAGTCGAAGCTGAGGGCGGCCACGACTTGTTCGGTGGCGGCCATGTGGTGAAGGACAGTTACGGAGTCGAGGCCGCCGGACAGAAGAACGATGACTTTCACGGGAAGAAGGGGTTGTGGGCGAGTTCGTGAGCTACAGTGGTCAGGGGTCCGTGGCCGGGGAGAAGAATTGTTTCTGCTGGCAGGGTAAGGACGCCCGCTCGGATCGATTCCAAAGCCGGGCGATAGCGGGAACGAATCCCACCGACCGATCCTGCGAAAATTACGTCTCCGACAACTGCAAGAGGGGTATCCAGGCCCTTAATTTCATACACCGTGCCGCCCTGGGAATGACCGGGAACCGTGTGGGCGGTAATTGTCAGGGCACCGACTTTGAAACGTTTTCCATTTCCAACGGGTTGGCATTCGTCCACGGGTTCGGCTTCTGGTGCGAAAGCTTCCGCTTTTGTTTTTTCACGGATGCGATCGAGTTCAAGGATATGGTCTCCGTGGGAGTGGGTGAGAAGAATTTTTTCCAACGCGAGTTTGTGCCGAGCCAGTGCGGCGAAGAGTGGGTCGGCATCGGTTCCAGCATCGAACGCCACCGCCTTCAGAGATTTTGGATCCCAGACGAGATAGTGATTCACGGCCATATCGGCGAAGGGGGTGGTGAATTTCAACACAGTGGCAGGTAGAGCCACTGCAGGGGCGCTCCAGGCTCCGTTCGCCAAGGCGATGACAGAATCAGGTCGGAGCGACAGAGTGCGTGCGACCCGTTCCAGGGCGGTCGGTTCACGTCGACCTGCCCGCAGGCTATTCAGATCAGGGACGGTGATTCCGGCGAGTTTGACGAGGTCTCGATCGGTGATTCCCTGAGCCTTTTGGGCTTTGATCAGGACGTCGAGATGGGTGTCTTCGAGATTCATGAGAGAAGATCGGCAGTTTTCCGGGAGAGGTCAGTTGAAGGAACGGGAGACTCTTGAATTTCGGAAAGCGGGGGAGGCAGTTCGAACCAGGAGCGACAGCCGGAGAGGGCAGGGGAGTGGGGGAGATGCCAGACGGGAGATAAAGAGAAAGATCGGATCAGGGCAAAGTGGAGAAGCTTCTGGTCGCGCGACTCAAAGTGTTCCCGGATGGTAGTGGGGTCGTAGGAAGTGAGAGGAAGAAGTTTTTCGATCTGAGACCAATCGAGAAGGTCACCCGAACGAATGACTTCGGCTCGAAGCGAGACAGAAAAGTCTGGAGCATCATTTTTTGCCCCCTTTTCATGATACTGGGTGGGGATGAGGTAGAAGGATTTTGCGTGGAATCCGCTCTCGGCGGTGGATTCGCGAAGGCCGGCTTTACGAAGGAGAACCGATTGGCATCCAGTGGAGATGGCAGTGCAGACGGAGGCAAGTTCCTTGAATCCCTGAATCATGAGCGGTCAACCTTGGGAATGAGGAGGGGGTAGTTTCGGATCAGGTAGTAGATGCCGGATCCGGCTGTGACGATGGCGGTTGCAAAAACTGCAAGATCGAGAAGAGTGCGACCAAAAGGAAGTGCGGGATCGATGGCCAGCAGGAGAAGTCCAAGAATGGCGGTGACCATTTGTGTTGCGGTTTTATGTTTCCCGATTTTCTCCGCAGCGAGAACGACTCCTTTTTGTCCAGCCACGAGCCGGATTCCGGTGATCAGAAACTCTCGGGCGACCACGAGGGAGACAAACCAGACGGGAAGAAGGCCGGCGCCGAGGAGACCGATAAAAGCGATGGCGACCAGAAGCTTGTCGGCGAGGGGGTCGAAAAGGCGGCCGAAGTCGGATTCGATTTTCCATTTTCGTGCGAGATGGCCGTCGAGCCAGTCGGTGAGGGCGGCGGCGACAAAGAGGGTAAGGGCGAGCCAAGCGGTCCAGACGGGCACGGGAGGATGGGCACAGGCTTGAAGAAGGATCAGCAAAATAAAGGTCGCGATGACGCGGCTGATCGTAAGCCAATCGGGTAGAGTCATGAAACGCAGTTTAGGTTTAAGTTGAGATGGAAGAAAGATTAAGCGATCAGGTCGTAGATCTTGTGGCCGGTGATGGTGACTTCGGCGAATTCCCCGGGGGTCAGGGGTTTTTGGAGGAGAACTTTTCCATCCACATCCGGGGCATCGGCTTCGGTGCGGGCGGTGTCGGGGGTGTCGACCAGAACACGTAGCTTTTTACCAACAAGAGAGGCGGCCCGCTCTTTTGCGATTTTCTGTTGGGAGGCCATGGCTTTCCGGTATCGGGATTTTTTGATCGAAGGAGCGATTTGGCCTTCCATTTTGGCAGCCCGACTGCCCTGTTCCTGGGAGTAGGTGAAGATGCCCATCCGGTCGAATTTGGCCTCCTCAATAAAACCGAGGAGAGTCTCAAACTGAGCATCGGTTTCTCCGGGAAAGCCTGCAATGAAGGTGGTGCGGATGGCGAGGCCGGGAATGCCGGCGCGGAGACGCTTCACGAGATCGCGGATATGGTTCTCGGAAGTTTCCCGACGCATGTCGCGGAGCATCCCCTCCTCGACGTGTTGGAGGGGCATATCGACGTAGCGGGCGACTTTGGGAAGGCGGGCGATGGCCGCAATGAGTTCATCGGACCAGTGGGCGGGGTGGGTGTAGAGAAGGCGGATCCAGAAATCCCCCTTCACGCTGGAAAGAGCCTCGAGAAGATCGATCAGGTTTTCACCGCGGGCGGCAGTGACTTGGGCACGGGGGCCACGACCTTCGGTCCAGCGATCCATCCCAAAGTAGGTGGTGTCTTGCGAAATCAGGAGAAGCTCTTTGACTCCTTCAGAAACGAGCTGTTCGGCTTCACGACGAATCGACTCGATGGTGCGGCTTCTGTGTTTTCCCCGCATCTGGGGGATGACGCAGAAGGAGCAGGGGTGGTTACAACCCTCGGCGATCTTGACGTAGGCGAAGTGCTTCGGAGTGAGACGCCAACGGGGAGTGTTGAAGTCGGGGATGTAAACGGGGAGATGATCGGGGACAAGGTTTTCAGGCGGAGCTCCCGGGGTGCGAGCAAGGACACGTCGGACGATTGGGGCGACTTCCTCGAGTTGGTCGAGGCCGATGAAGGCGTCGACTTCGCTGAGTTCCCCGGTCAACTCGGTGGAGAAGCGCTGGGACATACAACCGGCAACAATGAGGCGTTGATCGGGGCGGCGACGGTGGAGGCCACGGTCACGATGAGCCTCGAGGATGGCGGAGATGCTTTCGGTTTTTGCGGAATCGATGAAGGCGCAGGTGTTGACGATCAGGACGTCGGCGTCGGCGGAGTCAGAGGTCAGGTCGATCCCAGCCGAGCGGAGGTGCCCGAGCATGATTTCGGAATCAACGAGATTTTTCGCGCAACCGAGGGAGATAAGACCGACTTTGGTGGCCATGGGA
Organism: Akkermansia muciniphila; assembly: GCA_945878585.1. Lineage (GTDB taxonomy): Bacteria > Verrucomicrobiota > Verrucomicrobiia > Methylacidiphilales > Verrucolacustridaceae > Verrucolacustris. The sequence goes on along the minus strand of CAMDXQ010000004.1, from coordinate 50,403 downwards.
GAGGAGGGGGCGCGGAAAGCGCGCGTCAGCCGACGAGGTCCGGTTGGAGGTGGTCAGTTGGCAGACTCACCGCCCTCAATTTGTCGGAGCACCCGGCTTTCTGTGCCGCGAACTGCGTAACAGGGTGGTTACAAATGGATTTCCATGCCCGAAGTTCCATTGGTGTCAGGAGACAGGCGGGCGAGCCGTTCGCGTGCTTGATGCGTTGAAACATAGTCTTGTCATCAGGTAGACAGTGAACCAATGGCAACTGGTCGCCTATAATAAGTACTTCCTGAAAGAACGCCTGAATTTCGGGGTCGTCTTGGTAGGGGAGGTTGTTTTTCGCCTCGAGCCGCCGCGAAAATTCCAATATGAAGGCGGAGGCCCAGGATTCTTTCGGCGCAACATTTACACGATGTCTCGAGCAATATTTTCGGCACCTCCGCAAGAGGGCGGCGAGCCATAGTCGTCGGGCAACCTGCCAAGGGTTCAGTTGCGAAGAGAGCATCATCAGGAATCTGGAGACGCAGTCAATGGCATCATAGGGCACGCGGATCAACGGATACCCGAGTTTAGAAAGTCTGGCACAGAATAGGGGGTCTGCTTTCACAATTGCGGTGAACAACACGGCAGGGTTGATTGCACAGCCGTGTCGTGTGAAATGCTTGATAAGACTCCACACTCGCTCGTCTTCCTGACGGTCGACCATCACGAAGTGAACTCGATACCGCTGGTCGAGCAACGCAAGAACTGATTCAAACGCGTCTGGCAAGTCGGTATGGAGTTCCCAGAAGACCTCGCTGCTCAAAAGGGGGATAAGGCCGCGAGGTGTCTCGGCCTCGATGGTGGCCAAAATCTGTTCCGGGTTGCCATTTAAGAGGTCTTTCGGAAGGCAGTGATGATGCTGGAAGTACGAGGCTGGGAGTAGGAGATGCTGCCCGCCGACATTGCCAGCTTTTGGATACCAGAACCCAGCTCGGGTCAGTCCCTCACGGTTCTGCTCGCAGAACGTCTGGATTGCAGTGGAACCAGTCTTGTGTGGACCCACGTGGAGCAAGAGCACGGGTTTGGGATGTGACATGGTTGTTGAAATGGGGAACTTGCATTAATAACCTGCCGGGAGGCGGAAGGTTTGGGGGCCGGGTTTTTCGTACGGACCGAAGTTCGAATCATTGAAAATGATTTCGGCATCCGCAGCTTCTCGGGTGGTGACGACAAACGCCTCTCCGGTCCAAGCGGGATCGTCCTTGGCTGGAACGATATCGTCTTCGTCGATGGTATCTTCAAAAAGTTGGACCTCTTTGCCGTCGCGAATAGCGACAATACGAACCCAGGTGTCTTTCTTGGCCTTGATTCGGAGCTGTTGGGGCGCGGCGGGAGCTGGTGTGGGATTATTTTCGGAGGTTTGAACCATCGGGAGCGAAGACAGGGGCTCGCCTGGTTTTGCGGAGGGGGTTGAAGAGGAGGTTTCTGCTTTCGGGCTAGAGGATGGGGAGTCTGATTTTTCGACGGCACCGATCGGGGCGAGTGTGGAGGGATCTTTCGGGGATTTGACGGGCCAGACGCGGTAAAGCTGGATGCCGACAACACTAACGATGAAGACGCCGACCAGGCCCATGACACCCAAACCGATTCCTCGGGTGGTGAGGATGGGCTCCGAGGCGCGGGTCGGGAGTGCTTCGAGCATTTCTGGGCGAAGATCGAGGATTGAGTCCTCCGAGTCGGACAGGGGCTGGAAATCGCGCAGGATTTTTTTGGGGTCGAGACCGAGCTCGCGGGAGTAGATTCGGAGAAAGCCGCGGGCGTAGGCGACGCTTGGAAACTTGTCGAAGTCTCCGGCTTCAAGGCGTCGGATGACATTCAGGTGAAGGCGTGTCCGAGCGGAGGCTTCCTCCAGAGTCCAACCGAGCCGAAGACGGGCAACCCCCAATTGAGAAGCAACGGGATCGGTGGATTCCGGAGTATCAACAGTAGCCGAGGTTTTTTTACTCATAATTGGACTTCGTCGAGGTCGACCAAGATCTCACGATCTTTGGCTCCATCGCGGGGTCCAATAATACCTCGGGTCTCAAATTGATCAATCACCCATGCAGCACGTCCGTAGCCCAGTCCTAACCTCCTCTGTAGCAACGAGGTAGAAGCGCGCTTTTCGAGTTTCACCACTTCGAGGGCGCTTTGGAGGAGATCTTCGTCTTTTTCGGAGAGTTCGGAGTCGCCGGAGGAGGGTTTAGTCAATTTGGCATGTATTTCCTGTTCATAGAAAGGTTTGGCCTGACCGGCGATGAAGTCGATGACGCGAGAGACTTCTTCGTCGGATACGAAGGCGCCTTGGGCTCGGATAAGTTTACTGGCGCCGGGGCGAAGATAGAGGAGGTCTCCTTTACCGAGCAGGTTTTCGGCGCCTGATTCATCGAGGATGACTCGGGAGTCGACTCCGGAGGGAACTTGGAAAGCGATTCGTGCGGGAACGTTGGTTTTGATGACCCCGGTGATGACTGCAGCACGTGGGGTTTGGGTGGCGATGACGAGGTGGATGCCGGCGGCGCGGGCTTTGGCGGAGAGAAGGGCGATGGCGTTTTCTACATCGGCAGGGGCGACCTGCATCAGGTTCGCCAATTCGTCGATGATGACCACGATGTAGGGAAGGCGATCAGGCAGAGGTTCTTCGGAGGAGGAGGGCGGAGCTGTTTCCCCGTTTTCCATTTGCGGGGCGAGATCAAGCTCCTCGACGCGGTGGGGAACGCGGACTCGGGTATTGTAAGTGGCGATGTTTCGGACGCCGGCTTTTGCCATATAGCGGTACCGCTTTTCCATTTCGACGGTGACCCAGCGAAGAGCGAGGAGAACTTTTTTCGGTTCGGTGACGACGGGGACGACGAGGTGGGGGAGGCGGTTGTAAACCTGAAGCTCGACGACCTTGGGATCGATCAGGATGAGGCGGAGATCGTCGGGGCTAAATCGGTAGAGGAGGCTGAGGAGGAGAGTGTTGATGCAGACCGATTTTCCCGATCCGGTGGTGCCGGCGATGAGGGCGTGAGGGAGATCGGCCAGATCGTCGATAAGGGTTGCCCCGTACACGTCCTTTCCGAGGGAAACGGGGAGATGGGCGGTGGAGGAGTTCCACTCGGCACATTCGATGAGATCGCGGAGGAGGACTTTGACTTTCGAGGGGTTGGCGACCTCGATGGCGACCGTGTCACGACCGGGGACGGGGGCGAGAATGTTGATGCGTTCCGCCTTCATCGATCGGGCAAGATCGCGTTCGAGGTTGCAGATTCGTTCCACGCGGATCCCGGGGGCGGGGTAGAGTTCGTAGCGAGTGATGGTGGCGCCGCGGGTGATGTCGCCGGGGCTGACCTCGATATCGAAGTGGGAGAGCGTCTCGACGATTCGCTGCTGGTTCGCTTTTAGTTCGTCCTCGGAGAAGGTGGGGCGAACGTCTTTTTCCGATTTCTGAAGAAGATGGATGGGAGGGAGTTTGTATTTGTCGTAGGTGGGACGGGTTGTGGCGGGGGTGGGAGGCGGGGTGGGTTTGGGAGCGGGCTTGGGTTTGGGAGTGGAATCGGATGGGAGGGAAGGGAGAGGGGAGGTCGGGATGCCGAGTTCCTTGATTTTCGATTCGGTTTTCTCCTGTTTGGAGGGCTTTTCTGGTTTTGTTTTGCCGGAATCTGGCAGGGAGGTGGGGAGAGGGGTGATGGTGGTATCGAGAATTTTTGGGGCGGGGCGCTGAGGAGCGGGGGTGGGGGGGGTGGAGGAAGTAGGTGCTTGGGAAGGGGTGGCGGCTTTTTCTTTCGCGAGGCGGCGACGGAGTCTTTTTTGTTCGATCTCGAGTTTTTTCTGTTCGAGTTCGAGTCGTTCGGAGGGCTGGGCTTTGCGGATTCGGTAGTCGAGGTACTGATCGACGAGGGCGCGACCGGCTTCGCCGAAAGCGCGGGCAAGTTCAGCAGGACGGAATTCAAAAAGAAGGACGAGGACTACGAGGTACGAGAGACCGAAGACAAGGACGGCCCCTACTTGGCCGAGGATTGGAGCGAGGAATTTGTCATTCAGAAAGTAGCCGATGTAGCCACCGGGCATTTTGCCTGCAGGAGAGGGGGTGCCTTCGAGACCGCGGGCTCCTGAGAAAAGAGGGTTGGCAAGGGAGGGGCCAAAGACAGGGGCGGCGAGCTGAAGGAGGCATGCGCCGGTGACGAGGAGGATTCCAAGAAGGATGAATTTTTGGGAGTAGCGGACTTCTTTCGCAAAGAAGAGGAGGAGTCCGCCAGCGATAAAGACAACGGGGAAAAGATAAGAACCGAGTCCAAAGAGAAGAAAAAGGATTCCGCCCAGGTAGGCGCCAGCGGGTCCGACGAGGTTGGCTTTGGGGTTTTGGGGGGGTTGGGAGTAGAAGGAAAGGTCGCGCGGATCGAAGGAAAAGAGTGCGAGAAGAAGGAGGATGCCGGAGCCGAGGATCGCGAGAGCTATGACTTCCTGGCCAAGGCTGGGTCCGGTGCGGGTAGGTTTAGGTTTGGCCATAAGCGAGAAGGAGTCTAATTGAGCCTAAGGATGCGCTTTCTCAAGGTAAGTTTATGGTTTTTTTGGGTGGGGTATGGGGTTTGGCTTTGGGTGGGGTGTGGGGCGGATCCGAGGGGCAGGTTTGAGGGGGAGGTGCGGGGGATGATTGCGGAGGCTCAGAGGGGCAAATATCTAGAGTTGGAGTGGGCGATGTCGGAGGGATTAAAGGGCAGGGTCAGGTCGGAGGGTTGGGAGCCGAAGGCTGCTTTGGCGGTGGTGGCACGAAGGGATCGGGATGAGGGAGCGAGTTACCAGTTGAGGGACGTGCCGAAGTTTGAGAGGAGTTATGCAGAGGCGGAAATCGGAAGAGTGGCGGGGGGGAAAGAAAAAAGGATGGTTCTTCCGTTTGTCTGGGAGGATGGCAAGTGGAGAGTGGCGGCGGCGTATCGGGACGGGCGAAGTTGGGACGGGGAAGATTTTTAATTTTGGCTGATCCAGAGGTCAATCTGGCCTAGTGTTCTGTATGGCGATCTGGAAATTGCAGCCGTTGATGCAGGAGCGGATCTGGGGCGGGCGGAATCTGGAGAAGCTGGGGCGGGTTTTGTCGGAAGGAAAGAAGATCGGAGAGAGTTGGGAGTTAGTGGATCGCCAAGAGGCGCAATCGGTGGTGGAAGGAATTGGGGCAACGATCGGATCTCTCTGGTCGGGAGCGGACCGAGAGAAAATTTTCGGACGAAAGGCGCCTGAAGGGGGGCACTTTCCGATTTTGATCAAACTTCTCGATGCGGAGGAGAAGCTCTCCCTGCAGGTGCATCCGCCGGCGGAAAAGGCGAAGGAGTTGGGAGGGGAGCCGAAAACAGAGATGTGGTTTTTTTTGGAGACGAAGCCTGGTGCAGAAATTTATGTGGGATTGCGAAAGGGGGTGGGGAAGGGGGAGTTTGAGGAAGCGCTTAAAGAGGGAAAGGTTTCGGAGTGCTTCCATCGGCTGAAGACGGAGCCGGGGCAGGCGATGTTTCTGCCTTCCGGCCGGGTTCATGCGATTGGGGCAGGAAACGTGATTTTGGAGATCCAGCAAAATTCGGATACGACTTATCGGGTGGATGATTGGGGGCGAAAGGATGGGAAAGGGAACTCTCGGGAGTTGCATGTGCGGGAGGCGTTGAGCTCCATCCGCTGGGATGATGTGGAGCCGACCTGGATTCAGCCGAGAGGGGAGAGGGTGTTGGTTTGTGATTTTTTCAAGGTGACGCGCTGGTGGCTGATGCCGGGGGAAGTGCGGGAGTTGGTGCCTGATGCAGGAAGTTTTCGGTACCTTTTTGTGGCAGAGGGCAAGGTCCGGGAGGAAGAAAGCGGGGAGGAGTGGCTGAAGGGAAGCGGCAGGTTTGTCACTGCAGATCATTCGTCTTTGATTTTACATGGAGTGGAGGAGAGCACGGTGGTGCAGGTCGAGTTCCCCTAAACCGATCGAATGAACCGGAGACAATTTCTTGCCATGGGCGGTGCGTCGGTTCTGCCGACTGGGTTTTGGACGGGGTGCGGTGGGACAAAAGCTGTCGAGACGGAAGTTTGTGTTTATGGAGCGACAGCGAGCGGAGTGATGGCTGCTGTGTCGGCAGTGAAGGAGGGGTGTCGGGTGCTTTTGATTGAGCCGAGCCGTTGGCTTGGGGGAATGACGGGTGGAGGATTGATGCACATCGATTGGGGGCAGAAGGATGCGGTTGGTGGAATGACCCGACAAATCTTGAAGGATGAGAATGACGATGCGACCTACCGGAAGATCTTTCTTGGGCTAGTGCGGGAGTATTCCATTCCGGTGATTTATGAACATCGGTTGGAGTCGGTGCGGAAAGTTGAGGGCAGGATCGATTCGATCACGCTGGAGTACGCTCCGCCGGACAAGTTGGGTTGTCCGATCGGACGGGCAAGAAGGAGTGAAGCGGTACGGGTCACCGCACCTATCTTCATCGACTGTTCCTATGAGGGGGATCTGATGGCGAAGTCGGGAGTGGGATACACGTATGGGCGGGAATCGGCGGAGCAGTATGGGGAATCGTTGGGGGGAGTGGCGCCGAACATGGCAGAGTATGAGATCGACCCTTATGTGACTCCGGGAGAACCCAAGAGTGGATATCTGCCTTTGTTGCAGGATCGGGTGATAGGACCGGTGGGCAGTGCGGACAAGTTGACGATGGGCTACGGCTTTCGCTGGAAGTTCACTTTAGAGAAGGAGCAGATGCCGATCGGGTTGATCGGGAATTATGACCCCGAGATGTTTGAGATTTATCGGCGGGCGTTTCGCAGTGGTCTGAATCTGGCGGGATCGCGGATTCGAAAGCTAGGGACGAAGGAACCGGAACAGGGGCATATTTATGCGATGGGTTCCGGTAATTTGTCTCGGAGCTTGCTGGCTCCGACCGTTTTCGGTGCCAACGCGGGTTATCCGGATGGGAATTGGGAAGAGAGATCCAAGATTTGGAAATTCCATCAGATCTTCTTTTCGGGGATGACCCATTTTCTTCGGACCGATCCATGGGCGAGGTCGGATTTAAAGGAGAAGGCCCAGAAGATAGGATTTCAAAGGGGGCCGTTTGACGAGACGGAGGGGTGGCCGCATCAGCTTTATGTGCGGGAGGCAAGACGGATGGTCGCTGCTTATGTGGTGACGCAAAAGGATATGGAGGGAAAAACCGACCCGAGCGACTCGGTGGCCCTGGCTTCTTATGGGGTGGACGATTGGCCGTATGCGATGTTTCCGTTGAATGGCAAAATTGCCCTGAATGGCGGAATGTATTCGAGGGTGTGTCTGGATGAGGCGCATCGTGGGATTTACAAGATTCCGTATCGGTCGATCACTCCGAAAAAAGAGGAGTGTGGGAATCTGCTGGTGCCGGTTTGCTGTTCTGCGAGTCATGTGGCGATGACTTCGATTCGGATGGAGCCGGTCTGGATGATGCTGGGGGAATCAGCGGGAGTTGCAGCGGCGATGGCGATGCGAAATCGGTCTGCGGTGCAGGAAATTGGGGATTCGGCTTTGAGCGAAAAACTGAGGGAGCGGGGTCAGATTTTGGAGCGGCCGACGTAAGGAGTTACGATTTTGTCTTTTTGGCCGTATTGCCACGGCCTTTAGGTTTTCCGTGGAAGCAGTGGTGGCACGATTTTTCAAAAACGTAGTGCGGGTGCTTGAGGTCGGAGGCGAGGAGGGGCATCTGGCAGTTGTAGCAAAGGACCGAGTCGGTTTCCCTGAGCTGGGAATCGACCCCGACGCGTTCATCAAAAACAAAGCATTCACCCTGATAGTGGTCTCCTCCGACGAGTTCGAAATATTTTAAAATACCGCCGTCCAGTTGACGGATGTTTTGAAAGCCCTGCATTTCCATGAAAGGGCCTGCTTTTTCGCAGCGAATTCCACCGGTGCAGAACATGACGAGGGGATGGGATTTGAGTGCGGGGTCAAGTTTTTCAACCGCTTGAGGGAAATCGCGGAAGTTGTGGATGTGGGGGTCCAGGGCGCCGTGAAAGGTGCCCAAGCGGACCTCATATTCGTTGCGGACGTCGAGCAGAGTGACGGGGCGTTTTTCGTCGAGCCACTGCTTAAGTTCTTGGGGGGAGATTTTGGGAGCGGGATGGCGGGCGGGGTCGACTCCTTCCACCCCAAAGCTGACGATCTCCTTCTTAATTTTGACGAGCATTCGTTGAAAGGGTTGATCTGAGCCAGGGCTTTCTTTGGGTCGAATGGCGGCCAACCCGGGGATGGAGCGGATAATTTGTAGAATGGGATCGAGTTGGGAGGCGGTCCCAGATAGGAAAAAATTGATTCCCTCGGTGGCGAGGAGGATGGTGCCTTTGATTCCATGTTCGAGGCACTTTGTTTTGAGAAGGGATTTCCACTCCTCCAAGCGATCGAGAGGGGTAAACTGGTAGCAGGAGAGATTCATGACTTTCCGATCCACGCGTAAATCTTCGCAGGAAGGGAAAGAGGGTGGCAAGGGTGGGCTAGCGTTTGCGGAGGAGTTCGAGTCGGCAACTGAAGCCGCCGAGGTCGACCGTCTGCTGAAATTCGAGCCGAAGAGAGGAGGCAGGAGGTTTGATTTTGAGGGGGTTGATCCAGACCATCCTGCCGCCGGGTCGAAGGGCAAGGGTCGCGACAGTGAAAAGTTCCTCGAAAAGCCCACGGAGGTTAGGGATAGGGACGCGTTTGCCGAGAGGTGGGTTTGTGATGAGCAGAGAAATGCTGCCGGGGCCATAGCCCGGAATTTTTTCGAACTGGCGAAAGTCGCGAAGAACGAAATCGGCGGAAACGCCGGGGAATTGGGCGGCTTGCCAGTTTGCTCGTGCGGCTTGGATGGCATCGGGGGACAGGTCGGTCCCCAAAATCCTGCGGACTCCGGTTAAGCGGACGCGTTCGATAAGTTCGAGTGCAGAGCCGCAGAAAGGATCCCACGCGACTTCCTCGGGGAAGGGGCCGGCGAGTCGGGCCATGGCAGCAGCGAGGGGAGGATGGGAGGCAGCGGGCACGTCCTGTTGGCGGTAGGGAAAGCGCGGATCGGGGGAGAGGCGGGGGCGAAGTTCAACAAAGTCGCCTAGGGAACTGGGGTGGACCTCGACGGCCCAGGGGGCTTCGCGAGAATCGTTGAGAAGATCCGGACAGAGGGCATAGGCGCGTTGGGCGATTTTGTGGACGGCTCCACGTTGGTGGCCTTTGGCGACAAATTCGAGGCGATAGCGGATTGGGCCGTCGGTGAAGGCTTGAAAAAGGGAGCGACTGAGGGGAGAGGCGATGAGAGTGGCAAGGGGTTCTACTACGGAGGAGGATTTGGGGAGGGTCCCGAGGAGGAAGGAGGCGGTGGAAAAGCAGCGGAGAGAGTAGAGATCGTCCAGGCGAAAGGGAGCCGTGGGAGCAAGGGTGAGAAGGCCGGGCCGAATCTCCACAATGCGGAATTTCGTTCCGCGCTCTTTGATTTCGTCGGAAAGGATGGGTTCGAGTCCGGTGCGGCATCGGAGATGGACGCGAAGTTGAGAAAGATCGGAAAAGGGAGTGGAAAGTCGGATCGAGGTGGGTTTTTGTTGCCGGGCTAGGTTGGCTTTGGCCCTCTGTTCATTGAGGATGGGGAGGGAGGTGCCTTGGTTGCGAATCAGATCAAGGGTGGCCGAGCCACCGATTTTCTCGAGGGCTTTACCGAGGAACTTTTTTTCACGGTCGGCGGAAGTTTTTGAAAGTAGGGCGAGGAGCTGGCGCTCCTCTGTACGGCCGGCGCCGATTTTCGGAAGGGCGGTCATGGCGTAGCGACGGACTTTTTCGGCTGGGTCGGAAAGGAGGGAGAGGAGCCATTGACGAACGGGCTCCTTGAGGGAAGGTTGCTCGGCCAAAGAGAAGCCAGCACCAATGGCTCGGATGAGCGCGACGCGGCGAAGTTTTTCTTCGGGGGATGCGAGATTGAATCGGGGAACCTCTTCCTGCCAAAGACGCAGCCAGGGTACAGCGCGGAGCTCCCGGTAAAGGTCTTGGGTGAATTGGGAGGACTTCTTGGCCATAGAAGAGCATCGGTTTGAGAGCGGGAGAACTCAAGCTTCCCCTAGGAAAGGACATGGGAAAAACTGGAGTTAGAGAATGAAGAAAAATTATTAACCCTAGGACAGCCAATGTCCTTTACGACATGTGAAGGTATTCGCATGACAAAGCAAAAAGGACATCAGGTGAATCTCCGGGACGCAGGGGGAAGGCGGAGAGGTCGGGCTTGGCAGATGGGAAAAGCGGGTATGCTAGGCGGGGTGAAGATTGAGCTGATCACAACCGGGTCGGAGTTGCTTTTGGGGCAGGTTCTCAATTCTCATCCGGGCTATTTATCGGGTCGACTGGAGAAGATGGGGTTGGGATTGGCGAGGCAGACGTCGATTCCAGATGGGAAGGAGCAAATTACGGATGTGGTGAAGGAGGCGTGGGAGAGGAGTGAGTTAGTCATTGTGACGGGGGGGTTGGGTCCGACCTCGGATGACGTGACCCGGGAGGCTGTGGCTGCATTTTTGAATCGAAAGATGAAATTTCATCCTGAGATTCTGGAAAAGATTCTGGGATATTTTGCGGGGCGCGGCCTGAAGGCGCCGGAGATGGTGCGAGTGCAGGCGATGGTGCCGGAGGGGATGGAAATTTTGCCGAACGAGAGAGGGACGGCACCGGGGCTTTTTTGGGAGGAAGGAGAGAAGGGAAAGATGTTAGTGGTGTTGCCGGGTCCGCCGAGGGAGTTGGGACCAATGTTTGAGGAGTGGGTGGAGCCGAAGTTGCGGGGTCGAGCGAAGCCGGGGGAAGGGACGCGGGTTGTAAGGGTCGCGGGAATTGGGGAGTCGGCGGTACAAGAGAAGTGCGAAGCGGCTTTACGGGAGTTGGGAGTGGGGGAGATCGGCTATTGTGCGAGGCCCGGGGAGGTGGATGTGAGGTTACGCGGGGCGGGGGCCAAGATTTTACAGGCCGGCGTGGAGAAGTTGAGGGAGTTGTTGGGGGTAGCGGTGTATGGGGAGGGGGTGGAAACGATGGAGGAGGTGGTGGTGGGATTGGCTCGGGCGGCGAAGATGAGGCTGGCGACGGCAGAGTCCTGCACCGGGGGGTTGGTGGCGAGTCGGATCACCGATGTGCCGGGGTCTTCAGAGATTTTCTTGGGGGGGTGGGTGACTTACGGGAATGAGGCGAAGGTTCGGGAGTTGGGGGTGAAGGAGGAGAGTTTGGCGAAATATGGGGCGGTGAGTGGGGCGGTGGCGGGGGAGATGGCAGAGGGAGCGAGGCGCAAGGCGGGGGCGGACTGGGCGGTGGCGGTGACGGGAATCGCAGGACCCGGGGGGGGAAGTCCGGGCAAGCCGGTAGGGTTGGTGTATTTGGGAATTGCAGGTGCGGGTGGGGTAGAAACTATTGAGAAGAAGTTGGTTCCGGAGAGGAAGACTTTTAAGGCGATGGCTTCCCAGGCCGCCCTGAATCTGCTTAGAGTAAAACTTTTAGCGAACCCTTTTCATAAAACGGAGGTTTAATCTATTATGGCGATCAAAACATCAGCAACCGACAAAAACGAACGAAACGAAACTCAGGCCCACAAGGATAGTGCGAAAGCCTCGGAGCGGCGGAATTTGGATCTCGCTCTGCAGTCGATCGTAAAAACGTATGGGGAGAACGCGATCATGCGTTTGGGCGATGCGGCGGCGAAGCTGAAGATCGACGTGGTCCCAACGGGCTGCTTTGCGATCGATCAGGCTCTGGGGGCGGGCGGATTTCCTCGGGGACGAATCATTGAGATTTTTGGGCCGGAATCTTCCGGAAAAACAACCCTGACGTTGACGGCGATTGCGAATGCGCAGAAGCAGGGCGGGACGGCAGCGTTCATCGACGTGGAGCATGCGTTGGACCCGGCTTATGCCAGGAAGCTGGGTGTGAATATGGATGAGTTGCTGGTCTCGCAACCTGACTCAGGTGAGGAGGCGTTGAACATTGCAGAGACTCTGATTCGGTCGAATGCGCTGGATGTGGTGGTGTTGGACAGCGTGGCGGCTCTGGTCACCAAGCATGAGTTGGAGGGACAGATTGGGGATGTGACGGTGGGAGCTCAAGCGCGCTTGATGAGTGCGGCGATGCGAAAGCTGACAGCACTGATCAGTCGGGCCCGGACGGTGGCCATTTTTACAAATCAGATCCGTGAGAAGATCGGAGTGATGTTTGGCAGTCCTGAAACCACACCCGGAGGGCGGGCGCTGAAATTTTACTCGAGTGTCCGGGTGGATATTCGCCGGGTCACGGCGATAAAATTGCCGGATGGAACAGTGGTAGGGAATCGGACGAGAGTGAAAATTGTGAAAAACAAGGTGGCACCCCCGTTTGCCGAGGCGGAGTTCGACATCATGTATAATGAGGGAATTTCGCGGACGGGATCGCTGATTGATGCGGCGATTGAGCACAACGCAGTGGAGAAGAAGGGGGCTTGGATTGCCTTTGAGGGCAAACAGTTGGCTCAGGGAAGGGATGCGGCGAAGGAGGAGTTGCGAAAGGATCCTGCCTTGTACGCAAGGGTCGAGAAAGCGTTGAAAGCCAAGTTGGCAGGGGAGGGGAAAGAGACTGAAAAGAAGGATGGAGAAAAAGGAAAAGAGCCGATGGTGGTGGTGGGAGGGAAGGAAAAGTAAGTTGTGGGGGAGGTGATTTTTTGTTCGAAGAGGTTCGGGAGGATGCCAAGGTAGCGACATGAACGACGGGGGAGACCGAGGATTTCTTTTTCGTACGGCGGGGCTTGGGTTGTTGGTCTTAGCCCTGTGGCGTCTGGGGGAGGCGGGAGGAATTTTGGCGGCCAAAGAGCAGTTGCTGGACAACCGAGAAGCGATGGTTCAGTTGGCTCCCCTGTTTCTTTTAGGGCTTTTTTTTCTCCGTGGACCCTTGCCGGCTCGAAAGAGTGTTGCCCGCGTGGCGGGCTTTCAGTTTTTAAACTTGGGTTTTTTGGTGGCGGCTGGAGTTTATGGTTTGGCGGCGGTTCCCTTGGGGGTGGAATTTCCCGGGAAAGGTTCTGAAGAGGTTCCGGGGGAGGCGAGCTGGTCGGTGCGGGATCGATTGAAGGATGTGGAGAGCAAGATGGCCCAGTTGGATCGGGAATCGGCACAGGTTGGAGAGTTGCCGGAGGGTGCAAGTGATGTTCGTCGTCGGGAGTTTGAGGCCAAGAAGCAGGAGAGGTTACGGCAGATGGAGGAGTGGCGGGTGGAGCGTGTCCAGTTGGCGGGGGAGTTGGAGCGGCGGATGAAGGTTTGGGAAGAGGAAAAGGGAAAAGAAAAAGAGGCGATGGCGTTGAGGCTAAGGAAAGCACAGCGTGGCACGGGTGGTGCGGCGGTCATTTATGTTTTGCTGGGGCTGCATGGACTGGTCGTGGGATTTATCGGTCGTGGCGGTCCTGCACCAGGCGGATTTCCGGTTGTTTCGAGCAGTGTCGGGAAGGTCGAGAACTCTGTCCCAGGCGCGCTTCGCCCGAAGCGCAGTGTGAGCTAGAAGAGCTAAACCCCTTTTGGGGAAAAGCTGGATTTCATTTCGGGGAAGGTGAAGGACGTTTTGTGTCCAGGCTGACCTGGGGCTGCGGGTTCGTCTAGATGGACGTAGAGAAGGCGGGAACCCAGGCCTGGCAGGGAGAGTCGTGAGGCAGTGGCCAAAGGACCGGAAGCCATGATGGCGAGTCGCATATGGGATTGGTGGATGAGGGGTTCAGCGAGTGCACGGAGATCCCGACGGCTCCGGGCCAAGCCGACAATTTTATAAAGGCTGGCTCGGGTTTTTCGGAATTGAGAAAGAAGGCGGCGAAGGCGAAGAGGAGTAAGCTTTCTTTTCAACGAGTGGGAAGAGACGATGAGGTCCCTTTTCGTTCGGCGAACCATCCGCAAAACACGGGCTAAGCGGGGAATGTTTGTGAGCTCAAGATCGACGACATCGGCGAAGGGTATGAATTTCAGAAAGAAAAGAACCCTTTGGCGGGAGCGCCAATTAAAAGCCCCTCCTTCTTCCCGTGTCCGCAAAGTGAGCAAGGCGGGAATAGATCTTTGGGCCATGGCTTCCTGAATTTTGTCTGGGGAGACGCCTTTGGAGAGAAGTAGATCAAGGCGTACTTCGACCAGATCGATCCCCTCTGGAGCTTCGATGAGATGGGCTAGGCCGGGACCTGTAGAAATGGTCCCCACAGTGAGGGGGGCATTTTTCCAGGAAATTGTTTTTTTTGCGGGGGGGCGAACCGTGGTGCTGATATCCGAAGCAGTTGGAGTCATTGGCATATAAGAGAATTTCCTAATTCTTTGTATAAGAGAGCATTAATATCGATTTAGAGATATGCAACTTTTTGATAGTCAGGATTTCATTCGACATGTCCTAAAAGTAACATACGAATGAAAGTTGTCAAATAACAAATTAGTTTTTCCCGAAAAATAAAAATTAAAGGGAGTGAAGAAGGAGGCGAAGGCGTTCGGTGAGAGAAGTAGTTTGTAAAACGGTTTGGCGGATTTTTGGATCCCGCAGGAAGCAGCCACCGATGAGGTCGACAAACGCATGGTGGTTTTCAAGGTGACGGATGAACTTTTTAACATCCTCGAAAGAAGGGCCGGCCGGGTTTTCGATGTTTTCAATTCTTTCGAGGATTTTTGCGACGAGAGCCTCTTGCGTGGCGATTGCGCCAGGGGTGGAGGGTTCCGAATCTTCGACGGGTTCTGGGGAAGCGATGATAAAAGGGGAGGTTTGCAAAAGATGATCGAGTCGAACTCGAGCGAGGCCCTGAAGGACGAGATTGGAAGTTCCGTCGGGTTGCAGGACGCAAGAACGGATCAGACCGAGGCCACCGATGTGCGGTGAGTGGGAAGAGGGGCGGGACAGGCTGGTGACGGCGAACATCCGAGACCCTTCGAGCGCTTGCTGGAGCATCGTGCGGTAACGGGGTTCGAAGATATGAAGGGGAAGAAGGTGATGGGGAAAAAATACCGTTTGGGGGAGGACCATGACACCAACCTGCTCGGGCAAGTTCATGAAGTATGCATACACTGGGAAAAAAAGGCTGGGAAAGGTAAAATTCAGCCTTTTGGAGATTGACGAAAAGGAGAACAGAGAGGAAGCTACTTTTTACTTGTTTATGTTGAGTAAGCTTTTCCCTTTTCTAGAGAACGACATGGGTGTGGACCTTGGTACGGCCAACACGCTGGTTTACGTCCGTGGCAAGGGGGTGGTTTTGCGTGAGCCCTCCGTAGTGGCGATGGATCAGGCCTCTCGTAGGGTTTTGGCTGTAGGGGATGAGGCCAAGAGGATGTTGGGTAGGACCCCTGGATCGATTATTGCGGTTCGGCCTTTGAAAGACGGGGTGATCAGCGACTTTGAGGTCACGGAGGCAATGTTGAAATGTTTTATCGAGAAAGCTTCCAAATCCCAAAACCGGTGGAGGCCTAGGCCACGGTTAGTGATCGCTGTTCCTTCGGGTATCACCGAGGTGGAGCGGCGTGCGGTGTGCGAATCAGCAGCCCATGCCGGAGCACGAAGCGTAAGATTGATTGAAGAACCTTTGGCGGCAGCCATTGGTGTGGGGCTTCCGGTGCAGGATGCCTCGGGAAACATGATTATCGACATCGGGGGAGGCACGACGGAAATGGCGATTATTTCCCTTGGTGGGATTGTTTTCAGCCGGAGCGTTCGGGTTGCGGGGGACGAGTTGGATGAGGCGATCATGAATTATCTCAAACGGGCTTATAATTTGATGATTGGAGAAAGAACCGCGGAAGACATCAAGGTGAAGATCGGCTCTGTCTATCCGATGGAAAAAGAAACTTCAATGGAAGTGCGGGGACGGGATCTGGTGGCGGGTCTTCCGAAAACGCTGACGATCACCTCCCAAGAAGTACGGGAGGCTCTCTTGGAACCGGTACAGATTATTTTGGAAAGTGTGCGGCTAACACTGGAGCGGTGCCCCCCTGAACTTTCGAGCGATCTGGTGGAGCGTGGGGTGGTGTTGGCGGGTGGAGGCGCACTATTGCGTGGATTCGATCGGCTTTTGAGCGAGGAGACGGGCCTGCCCATTCATGTGGCGGAGGATCCGCTCAGCGCAGTTGTTGAGGGCACGGGAAAAGTGCTCGATGAACTGGAGTTTTTGACGAAACTAACAACTTCTGATGGACGCGGGTAACCGTGTCCTGAAGAGTCCGTTTCGAAAAAAATAAAAAACATGTCCCGGAAGTGGGTTTGGGTCGGATCTGGCGCCGCCGTCTTGGCGGGAGGAGTGGTCATCTTTTTCGCCCCCGTGAGTTCCCGTCGAGCGGAGAAGGTCACAATTGAAACGGTTTCGCCTCTGGCTCGGACTTGGAGTGAGATCAAGATTCGACTGGAAGATTTCCGGCAGAGTCTTCGTCGGGCGGACTCCTTGGACGAGGAGAACCGGAATCTCCGCGCGGAGAACGTCCGTTTGCAAACCGAGATCCGTCAGGTGGATTATCTGCGAACTGAAAACGACCGATTTCGGGAGATGCTGGCGTTCCGAGATCAGCAATCGTACCGCCTCTTGGCCTGTCGGGTGGTGGAGCGGGATGCATCGAACTGGTGGAATTCCGTTTTGGTGGATCGGGGATGGAACGATGATCCCAACCTGGCGCAGGATCAACCGGTCGTAACTCCCCGCGGGGTTGTTGGGAAGACGGGAACTGTGGGGCGGACAACGACCCGGGTGATGTTGATTTCGGACGAAAACTGCAAGGTGAGTGTTTTAACCGAGGGTTCAGGGGCGAGAGGAATTCTTCTCGGAGACACCCAGTTGAACGGAGGAACACCAGTCTGCAAAATGACTTTTGTTACCCGAGAAGCGAAGTTTGAGGTGGGGGAAAGAGTTTTGACGACTGGGTTGGGCGGCACGTTTCCGCCCAATCTTTTGGTGGGAACAGTGAGTGAGGCCCCTCCGTTGACGGCAGAAAAAAATTCCGGACTTTATCGGGAGGGACAGGTCGCTCCTGCGGCGGATCTTAACGATTTGAGGGAAATGTTTATTTTGACCGGCGGAGCTCCGGCAAAGAAATGAATCCAGTATTTGGACGTTTGGTTCTTTTGGCTCTGGGGGCTTGGTTCATCCGTGCCGCGGGTCCGGAATGGCATGGGGTAAGCGCTCTTGGAACCAATCTGTTGGGAGCTGTGGCCATTCAGGCGGCGTTGAACCTCTCGGTGCCTGTCTTGCTCGTCTGGGTGGTGGGGGTCGGTCTCTTTTGGGATTTGGCCACTTTTTCTGCCCTGGGGCATCATGCCTTGGTGATGGGTGGGGTGGGGATGTTGGTGCGGACTCAGAAAGGTTGGTGGGTGGGATCATCGTGGGGAGAGCAAGCAGTGGGGGCGATTTTAGCGGGTGTGGCATTTTTTACCTGGGACCGATTTCTGCACTGCTGGGAAGTTCGGTCGTGGTCATGGCCTTTTTCTTTGAGCATCGCACTGGTGATTGCAGGGACGATCAACGGCCTAGTTTCAGTCGTTCTTGGAACGTGGCTGGGGAGAAGGTCTGAGCCTGTGAGGGTTCTCAGGCGGGGAGGAAGGCAGTGATGTTGATGGCACGTCCCCAAGCAAATTTGCCGAGGCGGATGAGCGCCGCAATGGTTGTCGTGGTTCTGGCTGCGGTGATCCTTTTGCAAAGGCTCTTTGTCGTGCAGGTCGTGGAGGGGCAAAAGCACGCTCAGACCTTGATCCAGCAGACGACGATTCCGATTCTTTTGTCTCCTCCCCGGGGGCTGATTCTGGATCGAAACGGGCTGCCCTTGGCGGAAAATCGTGCGAGGTACGACGTGGATTTGTATGTCCGTGAGTTGACGGGGAATTATGCGCGGGCTCATCGCGGGCGATTGCCGATGACGATGGTGGATGTGGGGGTGGGGGAAAAAAAGAGGAAGCAAAAGCAGGTGGACATCGCAAAAATTGTGGAAGAGACCTCGATGGAGCCTCTGAAGAATCTGGGCATCGTGACAAATTACGATGTGGACGAGCTGCGCAAACACAATCAGCAGCGGCCAAACACTCCCTTCCAGTTGGCGACCCAGATTGATTTCGCGACCCTGTCACGGATGGCAGAGAGGGATCCCCGGATCCCCGGGGTCCAGGAGGCTGCTCGGCCAGTGCGTTGGTATCCGTATGGGGCATTGGCTTCTCATATCATGGGATTTGTTGGGGCGCCCGAGGAGCAGACTTTGGAGACATTTCAACCTGAGGTGATCGGGAAAGAAGGGATCGAAAAAGGGTTTGAGCAGGATCTGGAAGGGGTGCCGGGCGGAAAGATTCTTAAGAAAAACAATCTTGGATTTATTCTCGAAGAACAAGGGTACCAAGCGCCAGTGCCGGGGCATAATGTGTATCTGACGCTGGATGCGCGGGTGCAGACAATTGTTGAGGGAGTGATGCGGAGGGTGGGGCGCGGAGCGTGTGTAGTGATGGATCCAAAATCAGGAGATATTTTGGCGATGTGTTCCGTTCCAAATTA
Source organism: Akkermansia muciniphila (assembly GCA_945878585.1). Taxonomy (GTDB): domain Bacteria; phylum Verrucomicrobiota; class Verrucomicrobiia; order Methylacidiphilales; family Verrucolacustridaceae; genus Verrucolacustris. The sequence continues at coordinate 31,951 of CAMDXQ010000004.1, read as the reverse complement.
CGATCCGAACAGCTTTGTTCCGGGAGGAACAGGCAAGTCCACCGACTGGAAGCAGTTGATGACGGCAGAGGCGAAGCCGATGTTGAATCGGGCCTTGGGGGCGTATGCTCCGGGCTCGACCTTCAAAACATTGACGGCTTTGTCCGCGTTGGAAAATCCTGCGGCCAAATTCACTCCCCAGACGGTCATCCACAGCCCTGGCTCAATCGAAATGGCAGGGAGAACCTGGCATGATTGGAATCCCGACGGGCAAGGGGACATCGCGTTGAAACGCGGATTGGCGATGTCGTGTAATACCTTCTTTTACCAGTTGGGGGTGCGGACGGGGATTGAGTCGATCAGTGAGATGGGAAAACGAATCGGCTTTGGAGAAAGACTTTTATTGCGGACGGATGGAGCCCCGGCGCTTGCCGGGGAAGATCCCGGAACGATGCCCGGGCGGGAGTGGATGGAGAATCGCATGGCTCAAAGGAAAAAAGCATACAAAACAAAAATCGAGGCCTGGGTTGCAGACGGAAAAAAGACTCCCCGACCGACTCCGCCAGCGGTCGAGAGGTGGAGCGACGGTCATACGGCCAATACCTCGATTGGCCAAGGGTATGTGCGGGTGACGCCGTTGCAAATGGCAGTGATGGTTTCTGCAGTGGCGAATGGTGGAACGGTGTATCGGCCTCGGTTGGTGCAGGGTGTGGGACGAACAACGGAAAAAGGGACAAAAGCCACAAAGGAGTATCCGGTGGCTGTGAAGCGGGGCGATTTGGGAGTTAAGCCGGAGAATCTTGCTGCGGTGCGAGAGGGGTTGCGTGCGGTCGTGACTGAGGGGACAGGAAAAAATGCGGCGGTCAAAGATGTCGAGGTCGCGGGAAAAACCGGGTCGGCGCAATTTGTGACAACGATTGGAGGCAGCACGGTGAAAGACACGCGGACCTGGTTTACTGGCTTTGCACCCCTGAAGGATCCTCACTATGTGGTAATCGTGATTGTGGAGGGTGGAGTCTCTGGGGGGTCGACCTGTGCTCCGTTGGCATCCGAGATCCTCTTTAAGCTTTTTGAAATGGAGAAGGGGATCATGCCGCAACTGGTCTATCAGGCTCCGGTCGTTGGGCATTTTCATGGGGTGACAGCATCGGATGGGTCTTATACGCCGGGGACAGGAGCCACGGGGGATGACGATAATGACAACGGTGGCTTGGGAGGATTTTTTGACTGGCTGGACGAAGGCTTCGGGGGTGGAGCAAGCCGGGGATTGCGTCGGCGATGAGAGCAAAACGCGCTTGGCGAGGGATGCATTGGCCCAGCTTACTGCTGATGTTGGGGCTATGCTCTTTTGGAGTGATGGTGATTTACAGCGCGACCCACACGAGTGAAGCCGCGGATCTGCGGCACGCGGCGGTTCAACAGGCGGCCTGGGTCGGCTTAGGCTTGGTCTGCTTTTTCTTTTTTGCCATCGCGGATTATCACCGATGGGTAGAGCAGGGATGGTTTTGGTTTGGAGGTGGATTGTGCCTTCTGCTCTTGGTGCTTCTTTTTGGGCGGGAAGTGAACGGGGCAAAAAGTTGGATTCGCCTCGGGCCAGTGGGCTTCCAGCCAGCCGAGGTGATGAAATTGGCATTTCTAGCAGGAGCTTGTGCATTGATGGTGAAGTTGCGGGATCGAATGGAAAAGTTCAGTACGGTTCTGGCCTTGGTGGGGTTTGCGCTGATTCCGATTTTCCTTATTTTGCGGCAACCGGACTTGGGTTCAGCTGCGGTTTTTCTGCCGATGTGCTTTGGCCTCCTTTTTGTCGGGGGAACAAGACTTCGTTATCTACTCATCCCAGCAGGCCTTGGATTGGCCGGCATCTTGGCCATCTATTTTTACGTGGGGCATCTGGGCAAAGAGCTTCCGTTTTTAAAAACGTATCAGAACAATCGAATCCGCACCTTCTTCGATCCGAATCTGGATCCCCTGGGGGCGGGTTGGACGATTCGGCAATCGATCATCGCGATTGGATCGGGAGGGGTGACGGGGAAGGGATATCTGCATGGAGATCAGAACCTGTATGGATTTCTGCCTAAGAACATTGCTTATAATGATTTTATCTTTTCTGTTTTGGGGGAGGAGTGGGGCTTTCTAGGGGGTGCCACTGTGATTTTGGGGGAGGCTGCACTTCTTCTTTGCATCGCATGGATTGGATGGAGGGCTCCAGACTTTGCTGGCAGACTTTTGGCAGGGGGAGTTCTTGGAATGCTTTTCACACATTTTTTCATCAACGTGGGAATGACAATCAAGGTGGTACCCATCACCGGCATTCCCCTGCCCTTTGTCAGTTACGGAGGAACCTTCCTGGCCGTGTGTATGGCTGCGATGGGATTGATGCAAAGCGTATGGCGACAAAGGCATTTGGGCTGATGCCCAAGCCTTTGCCCCAAGAAAGGAAAACAACATGATATTGGAAACGATCAAACGGATCTTTGGTTTGAAAAAAAGGGAGGAGCGTCGGAGCCTGCTTCTTTCGGTGGAGCCTTTGGAAAAGCGAGTCGCTCTCTTGGAGGGAGGAGTGGTGGAGGAGTTCTCCATCGAGCGTGACGGAGACCGCAGTATTTCCGGAAGCATCTACAAGGCGCGGGTCCACAACGTCGAGCCTTCCCTGAAGGCTCTTTTTGTTGATATCGGACTGGAGAAAAATGGGTTTCTGCATTTCTGGGATGCGGTACCGGCTGCGATGGATGAGCAGATTGAAGCGGTGGAGCGGAAAGGCGGTCGAGGCCGCCAGCCACGGGTCACGAGCAACGATATCCCGCGACTTTATCCGCCAGGAGCGGAAGTGATTGTTCAGGTCAACAAGGGGCCGATTGGAACCAAGGGGGCGAGAGTCACGACGAACCTCAGTTTGCCGGGTCGCTATCTTGTGTTGATGCCTTTTGGAGAAATGAGCGGAGTTTCCCGAAAGATTGAAGATCCAGAAGAGCGCAAGCGGCTCCGTAAAATTCTGCAAGAGCTGGATGTCCCGGAGGGCATGGGAGTTATTTTGCGGACCAACGGGGAAGGCCTGCAGGCGCGCTATTTTGTCCGGGATTTGGCTCTTCTGCTCGAGCAGTGGCGCAAAGTGGAAGAGGGAATGAAGACAAAAACGGCTCCGGCGGTATTGCTGGAGGAGCCGGATTTAGTCGAACGATCCGTCCGCGACTTCCTGACGGAGGAAGTGGATGAGGTGCTCGTCGACAATGAAGAGGCGGAGAAAAGAGTTCGGGACCTAGTGGGAGCGATCTCGAAGAGGTCCTTACGCAAAGTGAAGCGACATCTTGCAGCGGAGCCACTTTTTGAAGCGTTTGGGGTTAATCGTCAGATTGAAAGTGCCCTTCGTCGACAAGTATGGCTCAAGTCGGGCGCTTCCTTGGTGATCGATGAGACCGAGGCTTTGGTTTCGATCGACGTAAACACGGGGAAGTCCCGTGGGGGCAAGGATCATGATGATACGATTCGGCGAACCAATTTGGAGGCGGCGGAAGAGATCGCCCGCCAACTACGCTTGCGGAATCTGGGCGGAATCATCGTGATCGATTTCATCGACATGCGGGCTCGCCGAGATCAGCTGGCGGTTTACGAAAAGTTCAAGGATTGCCTCCGAAGGGACCGAGCGAGAACGCACACCCTACCGATATCCCCGTTGGGGCTTCTCGAAATGACCCGGCAGAGGGTGCAGGAAAGTATCCGTAAGGCGGTGTATATGGAGTGTCCGAGCTGCCGCGGAAAAGGAATGGTGAAGTCCTTTGAGACGATGAGCGTGGAAATCCAAAGAGAGATCAGCCGGGTTCTCCGGAATCATCCGAACGTGCATGAAATCAAAGTTCTAGTCCATCCAGGGGTGCTGCACCGCCTGCGGACTGAGGACGACGAGTTGTTGATCCAGCTCCAGAGGCGCTGTTCTGGGGCGTTTAACTTCAAGGCTGATCCAACGGCCAATGTGGAGGACTTCAAGATTCTGGATGCGACGACGGATCAGCCCCTCGAATAATGGAAGAGTCCCTTTCTCGATCCATGGTGGAGGTCGCCCTGCCTGGAGAGGATGACGGAAGAGAGATTGAGACCCGGGTTGGCCGGAGCTTGGCGGGTGTGGATGGGGGGAAGCCCGAGGAGTTACGCGCGACGGTCCGACGTCTTCTTGAAGAAGAGTCGGCTCGTTTGGCGGACCAAGTCCGAGGCGGGGCGAATGGGTTGCGGGTAGCTCAGAATCGTGGGCATTTCTACTCCGCCCTATTGCGAGAGTTGTGGGTTCGTGCGGGAGGTGACAATGCTGGGTCCAACCTAGTGATGGGTGCGGTGGGGGGGTTTGGCCGAGAGGAGATGAGCCCGGCGAGTGATCTGGATCTTGTCTTCATACGGGAGGGCTCGCAACGGGAAGTGGCAGAGGAAGTGGTAAAAAAGATCCTCTACATCCTATGGGATCTTGGCTGCAAAGTGGGACACGCGTGCCGGACGATTGAGGAGACCATCGAGCGATCGGAATCGGAGCCGATGATCAAAACGTCCTTGTTGGACGCGCGTTATCTGGCGGGGTCAAAGCTACTTTGGGAAAAGTTCTGTGCGGAGTACAAACGGCGGAGTTTGGAGAATCATGTGGAGAAGTATCTTGCGTGGCGGTTGGAAAATCAGGAATCGAGACACACCAAGGAAGGAGGAACAGTTTTTGTCCAAGAGCCCAACCTAAAATCAGGAGTTGGAGGCTTAAGGGACTTTCATAATTTGCGGTGGGTGGGAAAGGTGTGCGGGCAGGGAGAGACGTTGGCAGAGCTGGTACAGCGAGGTTGGTTTGGGGAAGCGGAGTCGAAGCAGGTGGAACAGGCTTTTGCCTTTCTTATGATGGTTCGGGAGTGGTTGCACGTGGGGCAAGGAGGTCCGGGAGATGTGTTGACCCTGCGGAGGCAAGGGGAGTTGGCCGAAGCCATGGGGTACCCCCAACCGAACATTCTGCGAAAGAGCGAGGCCCTGATGCGGGAGGTGTATGGGCATATGCGGGTTCTGCATCTGCTCTGCAATTCGACGGCGACCCGACTCTGTCAGCAAAGACTGGGAAAACCGCGGGGACTTTGGTCCTTTTTCTCAGGGTGGAAGGGAACGCGGAGGGCAACGGATGGGTTTGTTCTCGAAGGAGCGGAACTTCAGGCGGCACACCCGCAGATTTTTGTGGAAGACCCGATGAGAATGATTCGGATGTTCCGGATTCTGCAAGACCAAGGATCGGTTCCCGGCGCCGAGCTGAAAGCTTTGCAGAGGTCGTGTTTTGGTCTGCTGACCGATGAACTGGTCCAGAAGAAAGAGGTACAGGAAACGTTCCTGCATATTCTAAGGCAGAAAGGAAAAGTTGGCCGGATCCTCCGTCTGATGCATGAGGCGGGAATTCTTGGGCGGATGATTCCAGAATTCGCCCCGCTGACTTGTCTTGTTCAGCACGAGTTTTTTCATCGGTATACAGCGGATGAACACACCTTGGTTTGTCTTGAGCAGTTGGATGCGATGCTGGGATCAAAGGAGCCGGATCTACGGAAGTATGCGGAGTTGTATGCCAAGGTGGAGGTTCCAGAAATTCTTGCCCTAGCCATTTTGTTGCATGATACGGGGAAGGCCGAGCTGACAAGAAAACACGAAGAGGTGGGGGCAGCGTATGCCGCAGCGGTAGCCCGAAGGTTTCATTTTTGGGGGCGAGAACTACGGCTGATGACCTTTTTGGTCGACCACCATATGACGTTGGGTGAGTTCGCCCGGAAGAATCTGGAGGAATCGGAAACGATCCGCGCTTTGGCAAGAATCGTGCAGGACCCAGAGCGGTTGGACTTGCTGATGTTGATTTCGGCTGCAGACGTGCGTGCGGTGGCGGGAAAAAATAACTGGTCGAGCTGGCGAGAGCTTTTGGTGTGGAATCTTTATGAAAAGACAAAAAAGATGCTGGCGGGAGAGGAGGAGTTTTTGCGCGGGGAAGAGGAGAAACAGGCGAAACGAAGGGAGGAAGTCCGGATGGTACTTTCAAGGGAATTCACTGAAGAGGAGGCAAGCGAGCATCTGGAGCTTATGGGGCCGGCTTATTTACGGATGTGTCCAGCGAGTCTTGTGATGCGTCATTTGGAGGCGATTCATGAATTTCTTGAGCGCCGGGTATCGGGTGCGGACGCGTTGGTGCCGCTCATCAAGTGGATGGATCAAACGGAGGAAGGACATACCGAGGTGGTGATTGTCACATGGAACCGAGAGCGACTTTTCAGCAAGATTGCAGGGAGCTTTGCGGTAGCAGGGCTGAATATTCTTAGTGCGAATATCTTTACCCGTCGGGATGATGTGGTGGTCGACACATTCCGAGTGTGCAATGAGCGAATGGAAATGGTGACTCACCCCGTGGACCGTGCAACTTTTGAAAAGACTCTGACGGAAGCGCTAAGCGAAACGGAGGATCATCTGACCGAACGGATTGCTGAGGTGGGCCCCACTCTTTGGCAGAAGTCCTTGGGGGAGGCGGAGTTTCCGACAAGTTTACGGATCGATCGGACAAGTGAGCCTGGTCGAACTTTGGTTCATGTGGAAGCACCGGATCGCGTCGGGCTTTTGCATGCTCTGACAAGAGCGATTGCGGATGAGGAGATGCAGATTTCAGGGGCTCGGATCACGACGGAGAAGGGGGCGGCATGGGATACCTTTGTTGTCGTGGATAGAGATGGGGAGGCGGTGGTGGAGGAGGAACGATTGGATCGGCTTTTCCAAAAGTTGAAGCAGGTGGTTAGCCAATGAAACCGGCTGGAGCTTCTTTGGGGATTGAACCAAGTGACCTCGGCGGGTCGGATCGGTTGGTACGAAAAGTTTTACGGGCCGTGCAAAAGCGGTTTGGTGTGGAGCGGGCTGCGATTTACCTCTTCAATCCAAATCTGGGAGATTTGGAAATGGACTCTTCTGTGGGGGTGGGTGTGGAGTGGCGTTCCAAGCGGGTGGGGTTGGGAAAGGGAGTGGTGGGCTGGGTGGCGAGTCGGGGAGAGGCGGCGCGGGCGGACTTGCGTAAAACTTCGGGGGGATTGGGTAGAGGGGGGAGCGAGATGGCGGCACCGATGAGTGAGGGAGAAAGTTTGTTGGGCGTGATCGCAGTGGGAACTCGGAAGAAAAACTATTTTCAAGCGGGGCAAGAGCGGGAGTTGGCGGCTTTGGCCAAGGAAGCAACAGGTTGGCTAAGATTGGCTTGGAGAGTGGCCGGAACTCAGGAGGAGGGGGAGAGGTCCGCTGCTTTGGCGGGAGTGGGAGCCGCGATTGGTGCGGAGGAGACATCCTCAGCGATTCTCGGAAAAGTGACAGGGGAAGCGGCGCGGTTATGTGGAGCGAATTTGGCGGCCCTCTTTTTATTTGATTCGAAGACGCAGACTTTGCGGCTCGAAGTTTGTCAGGGAGGTTCGAAGAGATATCAGACACAACCGCCACTGGAGGCGGCGGAAACGGCATTGGGATATGTCGTTCGGCGGCAGAAGCCGTGGTCGGTGAGTCAGATTTCAGAAAGTCCGCAAGATCCCCACGCTGAATTGATGAAACGGGAGGGAATTCTTTCATTTCTAGCGGTTCCGTTGGCGGACAAGAGGGGGGCTTTGGGGATTCTGTGTGTCGGGACAAGAAAGGCGCGGCGGTTTTCCGACGCAGAAACCCGACTATTCGAGGGGTTGGCGGGTTTGGCAGCGGCGGCTCTGCAGCGGACGAAGTTGGCCGTGAAGTTGGGGCAGACGGAAGAGGAGCTTCACCAACGCGAACGACTTTCCTCCTTGGGAATGTTGGCGGCGGAGGTGGCGCATGAGGTGCGCAATCCGTTGGCGGTGATTCGTATGCTTTGGCATACGGCGATCCGCGGATTGCAACCAAGTGAGGAACAAGGGCGCGATTTGCAGTTGATTGAAATAAAATTGGGGCAGATGAATGGAATTCTTGATCGGGTATTAAATCTGGCACGCTCGGCTGATCCGCAGATGGGGGAGGTGAATGCCCGGGAGGTGATGGAAGAGGTGGCCTTGTTGGTTCGGATCAAGCTCTCAGCAGCAAAAATTCGTTTGAGTCTGCATTTTCCGGAAAAGGAGACGATTCGGATTCGGGGGGATCGTTCTCAGTTGGAGCAGGCGGTTCTTAACCTTGTGCTCAATGCACAGGAAGCGATGGGGGAGGGTGGATGCTTAAAATTGACAGCGATGAAGCGTGCTGATGAGGTGGTTTTTTCCGTTGAGGATTCGGGCAAAGGAATGGAGAAGGAGGTGGCAGATCGTCTGTTTGAACCCTTTTTGTCCAGGCGTCCTGGGGGAACCGGATTGGGTATGGCTCTCGTCCGTCGGACGGTCGAAGCCCACGGGGGGACGCTACGAATTCAGTCGAAGGCAGGGAAGGGGACGAGAGTAGAGATGCGACTTCCGGGCTGGAGCAACGAGAAAGTTATCTGATCCGAGCTAGTTGATCAGCTTTTCGAGCTCTGCATCTTTGGGCACACCAAGTTCCAAGGCTCGAGTGTAGTGGCGCTTGGCCAATTCTTTCGCCGGGGGAGTTTGGGTGGCGTAAATGACGGCCAAGTTGAAGTGGGCATCGCCGTATCCGTCGTCCAGCTCAATGGCTTTTCGGCACTCCTGTTCTGCCGCTTCCTGCAGACCTTTACGAGAGCTTGAGATGCCCAGGTAGTTTCTTGTCTTGGCATCGGCTGGGTCGAGTGCGACTGCGCGGCTCAAGATTTGGATGGCATCGTCATATTTCTCTTGTTGGACCAAAGCAATACCGAGAACGGAGTGGGAGAACGCATCGTTGGGAGCAACACGGATTGCTTCGCGCAGCGCCTTCTCAGCTTCGGGATATTTCTGCTGTTGAAAGCGGACGACTCCCAGATTGGAAAGGGCGTAAATCGATTGGGGGTACTTCGCGAGGATCTTTTCGTAGGCGGCAGCAGCTTCGTCGAACTTCTTTTCATTGTAAAAGGAGGTTGCCTGGGCTGCCGTATCCTTGAATTCATCCGGGATGCGGGGTTTTTCCGAGAACGTTTCTGGGCTGGTCGGCTTTTCAGCTGCACTGGAGAGGGTGGGGGTCGCGGCGGGAGCGGATGCTGCGGCGGGCTCGGGAGCGACGAGGGTGGGGGCAGAGAATTTGAGCATGCCCTGCTCTTCATCAGTCAGAGATACGAGAGGCGAGCTGAGGACTTCCAACTGGGTTTTGAGGGCATCGGTGGAAACGGCCAGATTTTTGAATTCATCCAGCACGAGGCGTCGGGCGGCTTCGCGGCGGGCCTGCTCCTTGAGCTGACGATCCAGGATCGAGCGAAGCATTCCATTTTCCTTCGCCAAGGTGGAGTCGGATTTTCCGGAAGTGCCGGCTTGCTGAAGCTGGGCAGTAAGGCTGGCAATCTTCGTTTTGTATTCTTCGTTGGCCCGGGCCAGCTCGGCCGATTTTCCATTGGCCTCAGCCAGCTTTTTTTCCAGCTGATCCACTTGTCCCCGCAGGGAGGTCATTTCGCCGGCCAATTCCCCGCCGGCAGCTTTTTTCAAGGATTCTTCAGCGGCGGTTAGCTTCCCACGCAACGCGTTATTTTCTTCCTGGAGCTTGGCAAGATTCGCGTCGGGAGCTGGGGCAGCGGAAAGTTTCTCTTGAAGCTGTTTTTTCTCTGCGACGGCTGTGTCGAGTTCGCTCTTGGCTTGGCGAAGTTCTGTCCGGGCGGATTCGAGTTCGCCGGAAAGGTTGATGATCTTCTGTCGAAGGGCAGAGGGGTCATCCGTGGCAACAGAGGGGGAGGAAGTAGTAGTAGGTGAGGGGGCAGAAGGGGCTGGTATTTCCGCTTTCGGCTCGGAAGGGGCTGGTTTTTCGGTGGTGGTGGGCGGGGAAGCAGTTGGGACTGGGGCGGGGGTAGGTTTGGATGCGGGGGCGGAGTCTTTGGCGGATTTAAGGGATTCTAATTTCTCCGTCAGGTACTTGATCCGATACTTGACGATGGTGGGTTCCCATTCTGGATTTTCGTTTTTCAGTTTCTCAAGACGTTGGATGGCCGTTTCATACTTTTCACGACCTTGGGATTTTTGGCCTTCCTGAGTGAGTTTATCCCCCTCTTGGATCATCACGTAGATCTGGAGATAATCGTCTTGGGGGGATGCCGCAGAGTGGACTTGGGCAGGAGTTGCCCATGCAAGGCAACCGAAAAGAGCAATCCATTGAAAGAGCTTCATGAATAGGGAAGTGAATTAGGCGACGAAAAGCCAATCGGGGCAAGTGAAAATCAGCCCCGTTGACGATAACTTTTCTCCGTCTAAAGATAGGGATATGGATCTGGCCATCCCTCAAGGGGTTTTGGTGCTGAATCGCTTCTGGCAGGCGGTCCACATCTGTTCCGTGCGAAGGGCGTTTACCCTGCTTTACATGGGGCATGCGCAGGTGGTGGAAGGGAACGGAGCGGGGGATGATTTTCGAACGTTTGATTTTCACCGTTGGCGGGAGCTGAGTCAGGACTACGAGGGAGAGGATGCGGTTCGGACGATTAGTTTTCGGATTCGAATTCCCCGGGTGATTGTTCTGATGCTGTTCGATCGGATTCCTAAAAAAGAGGTCAAGCTGACGCGGCAGAACATCTTCGAGCGCGATTCCTACACCTGCCAGTATTGTGGAGAGGTGAAGGATCGGCGCGACCTGAATCTGGACCACGTCATTCCGCGGGATCACGGCGGTACGACGACGTGGGAAAATGTGGTCTGTTCCTGTATCCCGTGCAACACGCGGAAAGGGAATCGGCGTCCACCGCAGGCCTCGATGAAGCTGATTCGCAAGCCGAAGAGGCCGAAGTTGAGGACGTTCCTGAACGTCCAAATTTCCCGAAACGGGCCTGAAACTTGGCGGCACTTTTTGGATTTGGCGTACTGGAATGTGGAGTTGAGCGACTGAAGAAGGAGGGCGGGACGACCCCGAGCCCGAGTTTGGGCGGAGCAGGGGAGCGGGCGCGGCTTTTCCCGGTGACCCAGAAGGGAATTTTTTTAGCTCATGCGGCGGTGGCTCCGATTAGTGGGCCAGCTCGAGAGGCAATGGATGCCTGGACGGCCAATGCCGTCGCTGGGCGGCAGGAGGGGGAGGAGGTGTGGCGGGGAGTACGAAAGACAAGGGAAGTGGCGGGGCGTTTCCTTGGCTGCGATTGGGATGAGGTATCGTTATTGGGGCCAACGGCGTTGGGGTTGGGCCTGGTGGCTTTGGGGTTGGATTGGAAACCGGGGGACGAGGTGATTTATGACCCGCTGGATTACCCGGCAAACGTTTACCCCTGGATGGATCTAGTGAGGCGGGGGGTGCGACCGGTTCCCCTAGAGCGAAAAGCGGGGGAGGAGATTCGCTGGGCGACGATTTCCCCAAAAATTACAGCCAAAACGAAATTGGTGAGCCTTGCGACCGCACACTATTTAAGCGGTCTTACTCCGGAGCTTTCCGTGATTGGACCTGAGTTAAGAGCTAGGAAGATTTTGCTGTGTCTGGACGGGATTCAGACTTTAGGGGTCCTGCCCACCGAGTGGGCGGAGGCGGACTTTTTGGCGGCAGATGCCCACAAGTGGATGTTGGGACCGGTGGGGGCAGGAGTTTTTATGGTGCGGCGGAGGGTGTGGGATCAGATGGCGCCCCCGCTATTGGGTTCTTGGAACGTCGTGAGTCCTGATTTTTTGGCTCAGCCGAAGATGGTGTTGGAGGAGGGAGGAAGAAGATATGAGCCGGGTAGTTTGAATCTCCCTGGAATCGAGGGAATGCGAGCGTCGTTGGAGCTGCTGGAAGGATTGGGTCGGTCTGAAGTTATGGCCCACGTTTTGGATCTGGCAGGTCGGATCCGGGAGGGGGGGCGGGCGAGGGGATTTGTGATTTATGGAAAGGGGGAAGGGGCGCGGGCGATTACAAGTTTCCAAGAACCGAAGGGGGGGTGGGGGGATTTGGCTAAAAAGATGGAGGCGGCGGAGATTCGGGTCTCTTGGAGAAGAGAGCATGAGGGAACGATGCTTCTGCGGGTTTCTCCCCACATCTCGAATACGGTCGAGGAGGTGGATGAATTTCTAAAAGTTTTGGGAAGAGCGGATTGACTCGGAGCCCTTTCCTCGGCACGATTTCCACCTTACTCATCTTCTGCAATGAAACCGACTTACAACCCCTCCAAGCGCACTCGGAAACGCCAGTTTGGCTTTCGGGCCCGCATGAAAACCAAGGGAGGGCGTGCTTTGATTGCGCGTCGTAGGGCGCGCGGTCGTCGTCGCCTTCTGCCCAAAGGTGTGGAGCGCCACTACGCCCGCCACACCGGGGCGTGATCGGCGCCTGCCTCGGGCGCGCATCCTTCGTCGCCGGCCGGAATTTCTGGCCATCCGCCGTGAAGGAGGCAGTGAAAGTGGAACTCAACTCAAACTTAATTGGCGGAAGCTTGCCCGGAAGGACCGCCGGATGGCGATCGTCGTACCCAAGGCGTGTGGAATCGCGGTGGTGAGAAACCGAATCAAGCGTTGGGTGCGGGAAGGCTGGAGGAATCTGCAGTCGGAGGTGTCCCCAGGATCCGATTCAGTATGGATTGCGAGACCCTCGGCAGGAAAGGCAGGGGGTGAGATTTTGCGGAAGGAAATGATCCGCTTATACCAGCGTGCGGGATTATGGGAGGGGGAGCGATGAAGCGTATTTGCGTTGGGCTCATTCGCTGCCAGCAAGGGTTGGCTCTTTTCTGGCGGACTCTTTTAGGAAGTCCGGGTCCCTGTTGTCGTTTCCATCCGACCTGTTCGGAGTATGCCATAGAAGCAATTGATCGGCATGGAATGATCCGTGGTGGTTCGCTCGCAGTGCGAAGGATTTTGCGTTGTCACCCATGGGGCAATTCGGGTTGGGATCCGGTCAAGGAGATCTCATGAAGAAGGGCGGAATGGATCGAAAATCTTGGATCGCGGCTGCGATCTGTTTTGGACTTCTCCTGCTCTATCCGAAGATTGTTGCGCACTATTATCCTCCATCGCCTCTGAAGAAAGCAGCTTCGGGAGAGACAGTGCCGAATCCAACAGAAGAGAAGAGTCCCTCAACATCTGTTCCCATTCTGACTCCGAAGGAGAGTTTGGCGCCCGGATCGGTGACTCGGAAGGGTGCTGAGGAAACAGCTATTTTGTCGAACAAAACATTGCGTGTGATTTTGACAACATGGGGCGGGGGAATCCGGGAAATGGAGCTGGTCGAGCACGGGGCGGAAGGGGAGGGCAAGGAGGGCAAAGTACGGCTGAATTTAGGATCTCCCGATGCGATTTTTGAATTGCGGGGGTGGACGCCTCCTGGCGAGGGATTGATTTGGAGTATTGAGAAAGCGGATGAGCAGGAGGTGATCTTGAGTGCGCCCGCCCAAGTGGGGGGGGAGGTCCGGATTCGTCGGACGTTCCGACTGACGGGGGAGTATGATCTAAGCTTTGTTCAGGAGGTGGAAAATCGCGGTGGGGTTCCTTTGGCGATGCCGGCGTATGCATTGTCTGCCGGGGTCGGGGCACCGGTTCATCTCCGGTCGGAAGAGGAGGCGTATGTGGGGACTGGTTGGTTCACAACGGACGGAACGTATACGACCCACAACCTGCCCGAATTTAACGATTCGAGATTCTTGTTTCTCTTTCCACAAAAAGGGAAGGAGTTGGTGTCGAGCCGAGAGGATCGGTCAGTGAAATGGGTGGCGGCAAAAAGCCAGTTTTTCGCGGTGGTTCTAACGCCTCAGGAGACACCGGCAAGCGGGGCTGAGGCGCGCAAAGTGGAGTTGCGTGGCGAAAAAATGAGGGATGGTGGCGGGGCGGTGGCAGCGGTGGAAACCTGGATGAAATTGGCAGGATTCGATTTGGTCGCGGGTGGGAAAAATGTGCGCACGTTCGGGTTGTATGCCGGCCCTAAGGAGGACTGGAGGTTGCGAAGGTTGGCGCACGATGAGGACAAGGTGATGGAGTTTGGCTGGATGGGGATTGTGAGCCGGCCCCTCTTGGTGGTCATGAACACGATCGAGAAGGGAGTGGGGAATTATGGTTGGTCGATCGTGATCCTGACGATTTTGTTGAAAGCCATTCTCTGGGTTCCGCAGGCGAAGGCGAACCAGAGCATGAAGAAAATGCAGATCTTGGCGCCGAAGTTGAAAGAAATTCAGGAAAAGTTCAAAGAGGACCCTACAAAATTGAACACTGAGATGATGAAGCTTTATCGGGACTACGGGGTGAATCCATTGGGAGGTTGTCTTCCCATGCTGATTCAGATGCCCGTATTTCTGGGATTTTACTACATGCTACTCAGCTCGGTAGAGTTGCGGGGCCAAGCGTTCTTATGGATCCATGATTTGTCGCGACCGGACACCATCGGGTATCTGCCCGGGTTGGGAATTCCGATTAACCCCATGCCCTTGATTATGACGGCGGCGATGGTTTGGAGCATGCATCTCACGCCCCAACCGCAAGGGGTGGATAATCCCGGCGCAAAGATGATGAAATTGATGCCGATCATCATGTTGGTGTTTTGCTATAATTTCAGTTCCGCGTTATCGTTGTACTGGACAGTGCAAAACTTTCTCTCCATCGGACAGTTGATGTACAACCTACGCCAGCCCATGCCCAGGTTAGAAAAGGCGGCTAAACCGGTTGAATTGGTAAAGAGAGGTCGCTGGAAGGGTGGAATGTGGGGAAGGAAATGAGCGCGGGGGCATCCCCGAAGGGAGCCAAGGAGCTGTTGGAAAACATGCTTGGTCACTTGGGCTTTGCCTTCACTTTGGAGGAGGAGAAGCGGGGAGAGGACTCGGTTTTGCACGTCCGTATGCAAAATCCATCCCGTCTGATTGGTCGGGAGGGGGAGACGGTGGATGATCTGCAGTTTTTATTGAATCGAATGTTGGCTCGAGGGGATGAGTCATCGGCTCGGGTGATTGTGGACGTGGAAAACTTCCGCAAGGAGCAGGAGGCGGGGTTGCTGGCGGAAATCCGCGAGATGGTCGAGCGGGTGCGTACGTCCGGGGAAACGGTGGAGTTGCCACCGATGAACGCCTACGAACGCAGGATCATCCATCAAGCTTTCCGAGATGACCCGCAAGTGGAGACGGTGAGTCCGGAGAGCCCGTCCCGTTTGAAACGGATTCGGGTTCGTCCGCGTCGGCCGGCCTAAGCCTGAGCAGTGGATTTCACAAGAACGGGGAGGGAGGGTCCTCGCCCCGGGAATCGTGGGTGAGTCGGGGGGTAGCGGTCGTTGCATGGGTATTTCTTTTTGCTCTTCTCACTGGAAGCGGGCTGTACTTAGGGGGTGCAAGGCGGGAATTTGCAGGGCCGGCGTTTTTAGTAGCGGGTGGGCTTTGGGTCTGTCTTGCTCTTCGAATCGTGGAGGGATGGCGGAGCGGTCACCGAGTTTTGGACTGGATGGATGTGCCGGTTTTTCTCTTTTTGGGTTATGCCGCTTGGGCGGTATCGCGGGCTCCGTGTGAATATTTTGCCCGACTGGAGTGGCTCTGGGCCTCCTTGTACGGCGTGGTTTTTCTAAGCGTTCGTCATCAGTTAGGGGGGCGTCGGATGGTTCCGTGGATTCTCGGGTGGTTTCTTGCAGTCGCTTTTTTAACGGAGCTTTACGGGTTCCTGCATTTTCGAAAAGGGGCGTATCCGATTGGGCCAGTCCCCATTTTGGGCTGGGAGATGGTGGAGCGACCTGACTACGAGGCGAGGATGTCGGGAACCTTCGGTTGTCCGAACCATTTTGGAAATTATCTGGTCCAGGCAAGTTTGGCGGCGTTGACGCTGATGGTTTGGCCGAATCTGGCTTGGCCTTTGCGGGCGTTGGCAGGCTGGAGTGCGGCGGCGAGTGCGGTAGGAGTTGGGCTTTCGATTTCGCGGGGAAGTTTTGTCGGGTGGTTGGCGGGGAATGGAACTTGGCTGGGGCGCTGGTTGCGTCGGGGACCGCTGAACTGGGTGGGTCGGATCGTTATTTTGGCTCTGGTGGGTGGAGGACTTGCGGGGGCTCTTTGGTTGGCTCGTGGAGACGAGAAGATCATGAAGCGTTGGGAAAATATGATTGGAAAGAAGGGGGAGGGTTGGGAGCGGTTGCTGAGTGGAGAGGGGGATTTTCGAATCGATCTGGCCCAGAATGGATTGGAGATATGGAAGAAAGCCCCGTGGTTTGGGCATGGGCCCGCGAGTTTCGATCTTGAGCATCTGCGGTGGGAACCTTGGAAAAAGGGGACGCGGGCCGTCTTCACTCACAACGACTACATCAATACCCTATGTGATTACGGGGCCGTAGGATTCTTTTTTGTATCCCTGTTTTGGATTTATCTGGTGATCTTTCTGTGGCGTCGAGGGAAAAGCCGCGGGAAGGATTCCAAGGCGGATGCCTGCACGGGATTGGGTTGGGCGGTAGCGGCGCTGATGCTGGTCCACGCGTTGGTGGATTTTAATTACCACATTCCTGCGACGGCCATTTCCTCCTTTCTGCTTCTTGGGATTGGGACGGCAGTGGTTTGGCCTGAGCGCACAACCGCTCGAAGGGGTATGTTCCATATTGTTTTCATAATTCTGGCAGTCGTGCTAGCGGGAGTTACCGTTGTTCGCGGATGGGGTACTTGGGCGGGGTGGAGATCGGTTCCGGAAAAAGCTGCAGAGGCGGCAAAGCTTTCGGAGGAGAACCTGGAAAAGGCAGGACAGGAGATGGATCGGTGGGACCCGCGGTCCCCTGTTCTTGCGGAAACCTTGGGAGACGCCTATCGGTTGAAGCTGATCGAGGTCTATTTTTCTCCGCAGGGAGCGTCGCCGGAGGCCGAACAGATGAGGAAGGAGAATGTGAGTCGTTTGGCTGAGGCTGCCATCCTTTGGTACCGAAAAGCAGAGGAACGCAGCCCGAAGGATGATGTGTATTATGTCCGTCGAGCCAGCGTCCTTGATCTGCAGGGGAAGTTCTCGGAGGCGGAGGTTCTGTATCGAATGGGGATGCGGAAGAGGCCGAACGGAAAATTTTTTGCCATCAGTTATGGCAACCATCTTTGGCGAAAAGGAGATTTGGAGGGTGCGAAGATGGAATTTGAAAAAGCGATTGCGCTGCCTGGCGATGTTCGTCCCGGAAACTCAGCGGAAAAAGATTCGACAGCCGAAGCTAAGGAAATGTTGGCTCAGGTAAAAGAGCGGATTGCGAAAGGCGGGGGAGTTCGGCAGGTTAAGAGGTTCAACCCAAAAGAGGATTAATATGAAAAACCATGAAACAACGTTGATTTTAGTGAAACCAGATGCCGTCGAGGAGGGTCTGACAGGGGAAGTGCTGCATCGCCTGGAGAAAAACGGGTTGAAGATCCTCAACTGCCGGATGCTTCGTTTGGATGGGCCCTTGCTTAAGGAACACTATGCCCATCTAGCTTCTCTGCCGTTTTTTCCGGAAATTGAGAAGTTTATGTCGTCGGGGCCCGTCGTGGCCGTGGCATTGGCTGGAGAGAGTGCGATTTCAAAAGTAAGGGATCTCCTTGGTCCGACCGACAGCACCAAGGCGCCAAAGGGAACGATTCGTGGGGACTTAGGCAAAGACAAGATGCACAACGTTCTGCATGCCTCAGATTCCGCTGAAACGGCGCAAGCGGAGCTACGAAGGTTTTTCGGGTCGACCGACCCCAAGGTGTAGCCAGCCCTCGAAGAGATTTTTATTGGGCGGGGAGGATTTCGATCTTCTGCAAGTCCCCAACTCCCGCTCCCACTAAGGCAGCACCCGCCAGATGGGGGACATTTCCAATTTTGGGAATCGGCGGAATGCCAACGCCGGGGTTCAGTCTCATTTTTTCGAACCGTGCCAAAGCGAGCAGATCGAGAGCTACGGGATCGGTGGAGGCGAGCAGAAGCCCCGGGGTGGAGGAGTAGTTCGCATCGAATTCCTTTCCTCCGGCAAATTTTAAAATCAGGCCATCGGAGATATGGAGGACAGTTTTGGGTTTCAGGAGCGGATCGCTCATGAGAATTTCGCCTACGGTGGTGTCTTGATCGGCGTTCGGTTTGAGGAGGCGACGAGAGTTGTCGACGCTACCAAGGGCGAGGGAAATGCAACATCCGTAGATTCCAACGTCCGGATCGCTGGTCATGGAGCCAAGGTTGACCACTTTTACCTCTTTGGGGGTAATCAGCTTAGTGAAGTAGGACCAGTAGGGAATTTTGTCAGAGTTCGATCCGGATCCCCCTGAACTCAGGGGCAGGCCGTCCATCAGGGAGGGCTGGAATTTTAGATCTCCATAGATGAGCTGGCCCATGGTGGGATTAAAGTAGGGGGTGGAATCAGGATCGAAGCCGAGACCTGGAATATCGGAGGCGGCTGAGGCGATGACGGCGCGGACTTGGACTTGTCCGGGAGTCTGACGAGCAGGATATCCGGATTTCGTCATGTCGACCTCACGCTTATCCCAAAGGGTGATCTGGTCGGGCTTCACGCCTGCCGCGATGAGGCTAGCAGTCACGGCATCGGCCAGTTCGCGGCGAGTCCCTGTGCGGGGGTCACCTCGGGCAGTAACTTTAACGGCGACTGAATCGGAGGGTTGGATGCCGAGCTCCTTCCAGGCTTCAGAGGAGGTGGTTTTTCCTGTGAGGGTGGTGAGGAGAGAGGCGACGGCTGTTTTTATCCGGTCGGGTTTGGGATCAAAATTCGTCAGGAGGGACGGGTCTTCAATCATGGCAACGCGGGATTTTGGAGCATCGGCTGCCGGAAGGTGATGGACGGGCAGAAGATGAGGGGTTGCAAAAAGAAGAAGGGTTGTAAGAAGGCGGGGGAGGGAAGACGAAGGCGGCCGAGTGGCGATAGGGGTGGAATGGAGGGAAATGGGGGACATGAAGTTATTAAGATGCAGGAAAGTGGGGGGTTGAGCAACTGGGGGGAAAGGCTTGCGGGCTGGCAGGGAGGAGAGAAAACGGAGATATATGGGGTTTTCTGCCGAAACGATTGAAAGGGTAAGAAGGGCGAGTGATCTGGTGGAGGTGGCGGGAGCGGTGGTTCAACTCAAACGGGTCGGGAGCAATTTTCGGGGGCTGAGTCCGTTTAAGAAGGAAAAGACCCCCTCTTTCTACGTTCATCCTGACAAGCAGTTCTTCAAATGCTTCAGCACGGGGACGGGAGGGGATGTTTTTCGTTTTTTGATGATGACGGAGGGATTGGATTTTCCGGCGGCAGTGCGGCGGTTGGCAGAGCGAGCGGGAGTGCATCTGGAGGAGGAAGCGGGAGGTGGAGGAGGGGGAGATGGGGGAAGTGGAGCGGAGCGGGAGAGGTTGAGGCAGATTCACGCATCCCTTGCGATTCATTGGCGGGATCTGTTGGCGAAGGATCCGTCTGCGGAGGCCGCACGGGCCTATTTGAAGGAGCGTGAAATTCCCCTCGAATGGATTGCACGATTTGGCTTGGGGTATGCCCCTGCGGCTTGGACGGCAACTTTGGATTGGGGAAAGAAGAGTGGTTTTACAGAGGAGGAGATGATTGCTTCTGGAGTGGCACTTCGCGCGCAGTCGGGCCGGGTGTATGACCGGTTTCGGAATCGGCTGATGTTCCCGATTCTGGATGAAGGGGGTCGGGTGATTGCATTTAGTGGGCGGGTTTTGTCGGGTGCGGGACCGGAGGAGCCGAAGTATGTGAATTCGCCCGAAACAGTAATTTTCAAAAAAGGGCGGGTACTGTTTGGATTCGATCGTGCGCGAAGGGCGATGGCTGAGGAGGGAAGAGCCATTGTTTGTGAGGGGCAGTTGGATGTGTTACGGGCTCAGGCGGCAGGGTTTTTGGAGGCGGTGGCGCCGTTGGGCACGGGATTTACGGAGGAGCATGCGAAATTGATTGGGCGTTTTGCAAAAGAGATTGTGATTTGTCTGGATGCGGACGTTGCGGGGGATCGGGCGGCGGGGAGGTTGGGAGGGATTTTGTTGGAAGGGGGGCAGGGTTGGGGGGGGGTGGCAAAAGCAGAGTTGGGGGTGAAGGTCGTGCGTTTGCCAGCGGGGGATGATCCGGATTCTTTGATTCGGCGGGGCGGGGCGGAGGCGTTTCGTGAAAAGCTGGAGGCGGCGGTGGACTTTTTAGATTTCTATGTGGACTGGCAGACGAAGCAGGAGGGAGAAACCCCTGCGGGAAGAAGGAGGGTGGTGGAGGCGGTGGCCAAGCTGTTGGGGATGGTGGAAAGTGCGGTCAGTCGTACGGGCTTGGTGGCGAGGGCGGCCTCTCGGCTTGGGTTGGGAGAAAATCTAGTGATGGACGAAGTGGAAAAGGCACGGGGAGTAGCGGCCAAGATCGCCGTCCGGAGTGAGCGACAAGAGCCTCCGGGAATCCAGATCGCGAAACCTTTGGAAGTACATCCGGTGATGCGGGAACTTTTTCTTCTGGTGTTGGGACAGCCCTCAAAATTTCCAGAAATGGAGCGACGGGTGGATGAGTTGTGGTTGAAAAATCTCGGCGGGGAGGAGCTCTATTTGAAGATTCGGGATTTATCCCGAAACGATTTATGGACGGGCTTGGGGGATCTTTTGCCGCAACTGTTGGCTGAGGAGCAGGATTTTTTGACGGGCTTGGAAGCCGGGGTGTGGGAGAAGTCGCAAGAAGAGGATTGGGACAAGGCATTGGAGGGTCTTGGGGGGAGGCTGGAGGGGGATTATTTAAGGCGGGAGGCGGAAAGGTTATCGGCAAAACTTCGGGCTATGCCGGCGGGAGATCCCGACGCGGTGGAAGTCCTTCGCCAGCAGGGGGAACTGCTTAGGAAAAGGGCGCGTTTGACAGCAGGGGCAGTGAAAGCTAATGCTTAATGTTTGCCCTTATGCCTAAAACGAAGACTGATCCCCTGACAAACGAGTGAAAAAAGTAGCAAAAAGCAAGTCGATCAAAGCACCGAAACTGAGCGCTTCTAGGGCGAAGGTGAAGGCAGAAGAACCGCCCGTGATGTCGGAAGAACCGTCGGAGGCCGATTTGGCTGCGGCGGAGGTGGAGGCCAAGGAAGCTTTGAATGGTAACGATTCCACCCCAACGGCGGAGAACAATGGGCTGGGAATCTGGGCGCAGAGCGCTGAAAAACAGGAGCGCCTGCGGGAACTGATCAAGCTGGCTCGGGAGCAGGGGTACCTGACCTACGACGATTTGCACGAGGCGTTGCCGGAGACGGTGACAAAGCCGGAGCAGGTAGAAGCGGTTCTGATTTTCTTGCGTAATTTCGAAATCGACGTGATCGAGTCGAGTGAAGTTGACCGGTATAAAAAGCCGGCGCGGGAAGAGGATGGCAGCGAGGCTGTGGTCACTGACGAGAAGCCCGAAAAGCTAGATATTCTGGATGATCCCGTCCGGATGTATCTGCGTCAGATGGGGCAGGTTCCTCTGTTGACCCGGGAACAGGAAGTGGAGATTTCCAAGAGAATCGAGGAGTCGGACATCGGAGCGGTTCTGCATTTGCACAAGTTCGGATTTATCGCGAAGGAATATATTTCCCTTGGGGAAAAGCTTCTCAATTCCCGTGAGCGATTCGACCGGGTGATTCAGGACAAAAAAATAGAGGGGCGTGAAAAATACATGACGGCGTTGAAAACGCTGGTCAAGCAACTCCACTCCGTTCACGAAAAGTCCCACAAAGTATACGCCCGGATGTTTGAGGCAAAATCTGCACTCGCGAAAAGCCGAGTCCTGAAAGAATTGTCCAAACAGCAGGAAGCCGCAGAAAAGCTTTTTGTTAAATTTTTCTTTAAGCAGAAAGTGTTGGAGGAGTTTATTGCCGTAGCGGACAACATTCACCGCCAGTTACAGGATAAGACAGCAGAGTTGGAGTCGATTCACAAATCGAAGTCCAGGAGTCGGCAGCAGGAAAGCCGGAAGAAGGCCCTGAAAGAGGAGATTGAGGAAATCGAGCACGGGTCGCGGCTAACTCGGGATGAATTTTTCACTCACCACCGGGATTTGCGGGAGTGGGTACGGAAAGCGATGCGGGCCAAGACGGAGATGGTGGAGGCGAACTTGCGGTTGGTCATTTCGATTGCGAAGAAGTACACGAATCGCGGACTTTCGTTCCTTGACCTGATTCAAGAGGGAAACATGGGCTTGATGAAGGCGGTGGAGAAGTTTGAGTATCGGCGAGGCTACAAGTTTTCGACTTATGCCACGTGGTGGATCCGTCAAGCGATCACACGGAGCATTGCGGATCAGGCCCGGACGATTCGTATCCCGGTTCACATGATCGAGACCATCAACAAGCTGATGCGTGTGCAGAAGCAGTTGGTGCAGGAGTTTGGTCGGGAACCGACTCCGGAAGAGGTAGCGGACGAGACAGGGATGCCGGTGGAACGGGTGCGGGCGGTTCTCAAGATGGCCCAGCAACCGATTTCGCTGCAGGCGCAGGTGGGAGATAGCGACGATACGACCTTTGGGGATTTCATCGAGGACAAGAGCGCCGAAAACCCATCTGACATGACGGCCTACTCGATGTTGAAAGAGAAGATCAAGGATGTGTTGGACAGTCTGACCGACCGGGAACGGGCGGTATTGGAGCAGCGGTTCGGTCTGGTGGACGGATATTCCCGAACACTGGAAGAGGTGGGGCGCCAGTTCAAGGTGACCCGGGAACGTATTCGTCAGATCGAGGCCAAGGCTTTGCGGAAGATGCGGCATCCGACGCGGATCCGGCATCTGCGTGGATTTTTAGAGAACGAACATCAGTTGTAGTTCTTGGGGTTGGGGGGGTTGAAATGGGGAGTGCTGAGTATTAAAGTCTTTTCATTGGGGGTATAGCTCAGTTGGTAGAGCGTCTCGTTCGCAATGAGAAGGTCAGGGGTTCGAATCCCCTTACCTCCAAAGCGAAGCGAGGAGGTAAAAATTCAAAGTCCGCAGAGCGGGAATCTAGGATGGATCTGGGGTGGGTCTGAAGGGGATCAATCCCCTTACCTCCAAAGCGAGGCGAGGAGGTAAAAATTCAAAGTCTGCGGAGCGGGGATTAAGGAAGTTTTCTGCAGACAGTCAGTCTGACCAATCCGAGGGACATCGAGCGCGTAAAGAGAAGTTTAAGCCCAGCTTCGTGGAGTTCGTGGTAGAGGTCGGAAGGGGCGGGGAATTCCGAGATGCTACGGGCGAGGTAGCGAAAGGAGTCGCCTTGGCGGCTGAGAAGTTGGGCGACGCAGGGCATGAAATGAAACAGGTAAAAGTCCCAAAAGAATTTCCATGGGAAGGGGGGAGGACTGAATTCCAGCAAGGCAAAGACCCCGCCTGGTTGAAGGACCCGGTGGATTTCCGCAAGCCCCTTGGGGCGGTCGGCAAAGTTACGCAGTCCGAAGGCGAGAGTGACGGCATCCATCCATTGATTCGGGAAGGGGAGGTTGAGGGCATCGCCATCCACGGTTTGTTTTACCCCCCGGGCTTTTGCCTGATCGAGTAGAGGCCGGCAGAAATCCAGGGCGATCACCTCGGCTAAGGGGAATTCTTTTTGAAGAAGCAGACTGACGTCGCCCGAGCCACAGGCCAGATCGAGGATTTTTTTGGGAGATAGAGGGGCGAGGGAGGCGACAAGCTTCTTTCGCCAGCCGACATCGAGGCCGAGGCTAAATAGGCGGTTGAAGCGGTCGTAGGAGGGTGCGAGATCGCCGAAAAGAGTGCGGATCCGCGAGGCGTGATCGGGCGTGTTCAGCTGGCGGTGGATTTGGCGGGTGCGCTGGGTGAAGTGGTCGTAAAGGTAAGGTTTTCCTTGTCGGCCCCAACCTTGACTCGATCTCCCGACTTAATTTTCCCGCGAATAACTTCTTCGGCGATCGGGTCCTCCAGATATCTTTCGATCGCGCGTCGCAGCGGACGGGCGCCGTACACGGGCTCGTAGCCTTTCTCGATGAGGAAGGTGGAGGCCTCTGGGGTGAGTTCGATTTCCACCCCCTTTTCCCTAACCCGGGCTGCAACTTTGGCGACCTCGAGGGAGACGATCTTGGAAAGGTCTTCGCGGGTAAGAGAGTGAAAGACGATCTGATCGTCGAGCCGATTGAGAAACTCCGGTTTGAAGATTTTTTTCGTCTCTCCGAGAATCTTTTCCTTAATGGCGTTGTAGTCCTGTTCGTGAACGGGAGTGCCGAAGCCCATTACGTTGCCCTTGCGAATCAACTCGGCTCCCACGTTCGATGTCATGATGATGATGGTATTTCGGAAATCGACCTTTCGGGCAAGGCTGTCGGTGACCTGCCCGTCTTCGAGGATTTGGAGAAGCACATTCCAAACATCGGGATGGGCCTTTTCGATCTCATCAAACAGAACGACACAGTAGGGTCGACGCCGTACTTTTTCGGTCAGCTGACCGCCTTCCTCGTACCCGACGTATCCGGGAGGGGAGCCGATGAGCCGGGAGACGTTGAATTTCTCCATGTATTCGGACATGTCGAGTTGAACCAAAGCGTCTTTTTCCCCAAAAACCTCTTCGGCAAGAGCTTTGGCAAGGTGGGTTTTTCCGACTCCGGTAGGTCCAAGGAAGATGAAGGAACCAATGGGCCGCTTTGGATCTTTCAGGTCCGCACGGGAGCGGCGGAGAGCTTTTGCGAGTGCTTGGACAGCCTCGTTTTGGCCGATGACGCGGGATTGGAGGGTTTCCCCGATGTTGAGAAGCTTTGAGAGGTCGCCTTCGCCCATCCGAGTTAGAGGGATGCCAGTCCATTTCGAGATGACGTGCTTAACGTCCTCTTCGCCAACATCGACGATGATTTCATCCCGTTTTTTCCGCCAAGCATTCAGGTCAGCTTCAAGTTTGGCGGTAGCCTCTTTTTCGCGGTCGCGGAGGGCAGCGGCTTTTTCAAAATCTTGGGCTTTGATGGCCGCCTCTTTGTCGGCACGGATGGTTTCGATCTCAGCCTCGGCGGATTTGAACTCCGGCGGACGAATACTGGCGGCGATGCGGCAACGGGATCCTGCCTCGTCCATCACATCGATGGCTTTGTCCGGGAGATAGCGACCCGTGATATAGCGCTCACTTAGGCGAACGGCGGATGCGATGGCTTCGTTCGAGATCTTTGCATGGTGATGCTCTTCATATTTGGCGCGGAGTCCGTGAAGGATAGCGATCGCTTCGTCGATTGTGGGGGCATCCACGCGAACCGTCTGAAAGCGGCGTTCGAGGGCAGAGTCCTTTTCGATGTACTTGCGGTACTCGTTCATCGTAGTGGCACCGATACACTGGAGTTCCCCGCGGGAGAGGGCGGGCTTGATGATGTTGGAGGCATCCATGGCGCCTTCGGCTGAACCGGCCCCGACAAGGGTATGAAGCTCGTCGATGAAGAGGATGACCGACTTCAGCTTGCGAATTTCCTCCATCACGGCCTTGATTCGTTCTTCGAACTGACCCCGGTACTTCGTGCCCGCGACCATCAGGGCGAGATCGAGAGTGATGACTTTTTTGTCGCGAAGAATTTCGGGCACGTTGCCCGAAGCGATTTCCTGGGCGAGGCCTTCCACAATGGCAGTTTTGCCAACGCCGGCTTCCCCGATGAGGACGGGGTTGTTCTTGGTTCGGCGGCAGAGGATCTGGACGACACGTTCGATTTCATTTTTACGTCCGATAACGGGATCCATTTCACCTTTGCGGGCAAGCTCGGTGAGATCCCGGCCAAACGCCTTGAGGGCTGGGGTTTTTAAGTCCTTCCGCCCGGGGGCGGCTCCAGCAGAGGGGGTGGATTCGGGACCGGCTGAGGCTGTCTCTTCCATTCCGCCTTGGGGTTCTGCGCCTTCTTCAAAATTTGGATCGAGTTCTTTGAGAACCTCCTGACGGGCGCGTTCGATGTCTACCTCGAGGGATTTGAGGACGCGGGCGGCTACGCCGTCTCCTTCCCGAAGAAGACCGAGGAGAATATGCTCCGTGCCGACGTAGGAGTGATGGAGGGCCTTGGCTTCTTTGCTGGCCAGAGCGAGAACCTTCTTCACGCGGGGGGTATAGGGGATATTGCCCGTGACCTTGGTGTCGGGCCCAGTGCCGACCTGCTTTTCGACTTCCATCCGAACCGTTTCTAAATCGAGCCCCATTTTCTGGAGTACGTTGACGGCGACGCCTTGCCCAAGCTTGATTAGGCCGAGGAGGATATGTTCCGTTCCCACGTAGTTGTGGTTGAAGCGGTCGGCCTCCTTGCGAGCAAGGGCGAGGACTTGCTGGGCGCGTGGGGTGAAATTATTCACAAATTGAAGGTTAGCTCAACTGGGTTAGAGGTGCAATTTGCGCATGGCGGGCTCGGCGACTCCCTTGAGTTTTTCGCGCAGAAGATCGGCGCGGAAGGCATCGCGTTCCTCGGCACCCAGTTTTTTCTGGGAGGCCTGCTGGAGATGGGCGGGTTGGGTGGTGATGAGAAGGGTATCGAGCTTGGGTTTCAGATTCGCAGGAAGAAGAGAGAGATCAGCGGCAAGGCGAAGAAGACTGAGGAGGTTGAGCGCTTCTTTCGAGGAGATGGAATAGGAATGGAGAACGATTCCGTAGGAGCGGCCCACCTGATCGGCGAGCATACGGGCCTTTTCCTGAATCAGTTTTTGGCGAGCGTTGTTTTCCAGTTCGGTGAGTTGGCGAACGACTTTGACGAGACGATCCAGAATTTGCCGTTCCGATTCACCAAGGGTGGTCTGGTTAGAAATCTGGAACAGATTGCCGAGGGCTTCGGTGCCTTCGCCGTAAAGGCCACGGACGGCGAGGCCGAGTTGGTTGACCGATTTAATGACCTGATTGATCTGCTCGCCCAAAACGAGTCCGGGAAGATGTAGCATGGCGGAAGCGCGCATCCCGGTGCCGACGTTGGTCGGGCAAGCGGTGAGGTAGCCGAGGGAGGGGGAGAAAGAAAATTCGAGTTTATCCTCGAGAGCGGTATCGAGTTTGTCAGCGGCTTCCCATGCCTCCAAAAGGTGGAAGCCGGGGCGGAGGGCTTGGAGGCGGATATGATCCTCCTCGTTGATCATCACCGAGAGGGATTCGTCCCCATTGACCACCAAGCCGCTTCCGGCGTTTTTCGCAGCGTGTTCGCGGCTGATGAGATGTTTTTCCACGAGGAGTTGCTTGTCCAGAGGAGTGAGTGTTTCCATGGCGACGGAGACTTTCGCAGGACGCATCGAGGCGAGGTCGGCCACGGCGGGCTGGATGGTTTCGAGAAGTTTCAGGCGATCGGCTTTTTTTAGCCAACCCGGGAAAGCGAAGTCTTTGACGTTGCGGGCAAGGCGAACGCGACTGGTGATCACAATTCCCGGATCAGCTTCCGGGGTGGGGGCGGCGGAGGAGTGTCCGTTTTCCGCTTTCATCGTCCAAGAGAATACCTTTGGAAGGGGGGATTGGCAACGGGATGCGCGGATGTGTGAGTTGACGAAGCGAATAACCCTCGAGACGATGGTGGGATGGCAGCGATTCGAACAACGGAGTATGCGGTAAGGGCTTTGGTGGCTTTGGCTTTGGAGGGGGAGAGTGGGAAGGTAAAGAGGGCTTCGGCTTTGGCTCAGGTTTCGGGAACCCCTGGGAAGTTCATGGAGCAGGTTCTGCGATGGTTGCGGCAGGGTGGGTTTGTAGTGAGCCGACGTGGATCGGGAGGAGGATATGAGTTGGCGAGGCCTGCGGAGAAGATTCGGATGAGCGAAGTGGTGGCTTGGGTGGACGGAAGGGGACAAGGCCGCGAAGAGGGGCGGGGAGATGTGGTTGGGGAGGTGTGGCGGAAATTACAGAAAGATGCGGCCACCGCAGCAAGTAGGGTCTTGGCGGAGGAGACTTTGGGGCGTTTGGCGGAGCGGGTGAAAGCGAAGGCTGCGGCGAAGGGAAAGACGACCGAGTACCAGATTTGATGGTGGGGGCACGGCTTGCTCCGCCCCATGTTCCGTTTCATAATCTACCGATATGGCGTGGGGAAATTCTTGGAATCGTTGGGAAGGTGCGGAGGGACCAATTTTCACCTTGGGTCAACTTCGGGTTGATTTAACGACACTGTTGGTTGGGGTGCACACCTTGGCGATGGTGTTGGCAGCGGTGGGAACCGCGGCGGGTTTGGGGAGTTGGGTTGCGGAGGGGGTCTTTTCGCCAGCTCAGCTCGGGCAGGGACATGTTTGGACTTTGTTTACGTATCCGTTCATTCACGACATACGACAGGAGGGGATCTGGTTTGCGCTGGAGATGCTGATGTTTTTCTGGTTTGGACGGGAAGTGGAATCGGCGATTGGTCGCAGGTCGCTGGGACTTTTGTACGCGGGCTTGGCGATGGGGCCGGCGCTGTTGCTGGCGGGGTTGGCTCCCTGGTTGGGTTCAGCGACGTTGGCGGGGTCGGGGACGATTCACTTTGCGGTCTTTCTGGCTTTTTGCGCACTACATCCGGGGGCGCAGTTCTTCTTTGGATTGGCCGCGAGGTGGGTGGGGTGGATTCTTTTGGCGGTGTATAGCCTGACCTATTTTGCGGGACGGGACTGGTCGGGAGGAATTCAGTTATGGGCGACGGCTGTGTTGGCGGTGGGATGGGTGCGTGGGGGTGGAGTATCGTGGCCGAAGATTTCCTTTTCGCGACGGCCCAAAAGTACGGCCAAGAAGAAGGTGGTATCGAAAAAAACGGGTTTGGTTCCGTTGGAAAAAGTGGATCCGATTCTGGAAAAGATCTCGCGTGAGGGGATGGGGTCATTGACTCCTGCGGAGAGGAAACTTTTGGAAGAGGCGAGGGCAAAACTGATGCAAAAAGATCGGCCGAGCGGGACGGTTCGTTGACGGAGTGTGATGTCTCTGGCTCGAGTGAGTGAAATGACTGAGAGGGTAGATGGGCCGGGCTGGACGCCGCAGGAGCGGGGAGTTCTCTGTTTTATTGTGAAGGAGGGGAAGATTTTATTGATCCAGAAGAAGCGTGGGTTGGGAGCGGGAAAGGTGAACGGACCAGGAGGGAGAATTGAGAAGGGGGAAACGGCAGAGCAGGCGGCTGTGCGGGAGACTCAGGAGGAGGTAGGAATTACGCCAAAGGGTGTGGGCTGGGCGGGGGAGCTTTCTTTTCAATTTCGTGACGGGTACTCGCTCCATTGCACTGTGTATCGGGCGGACGGTTGGGAGGGGGAGTTGATGGAGACGGATGAGGCCAAGCCGTTTTGGATGGGGACGGATCAGATTCCGTACGAGCGAATGTGGGCAGATGACGCGCATTGGATGCCGAGATTGTTGGCGGGGGAAAAATTTCGTGGCTGGTTTGAGTTTGCGGCGGATCGAATGGAATGGTTTCGAATGGAGCAGGCATGAGTCGGCGGGTATTGGTCACAGGGGCGGCGGGCTTTATCGGATACCATCTGAGCGAGCGACTACTCAAGGAGGGGGATGAAGTTGTCGGTTTGGACAACCTGAATGATTACTATGATGTGAAGCTCAAGGAGGCACGTCTGGCGCGGTTGCAAAAGAGCCGGGCATTTCGTTTTTTAAAGACCGATCTGGGGGATCGGACGGGGGTGGAGAAGATATGGCATGAGGTGAAGCCTGAGGTGGTTGTGCATTTGGCAGCGCAGGCGGGGGTACGGTACAGCCTGACTCATCCGCATGCCTATGCGCGGAGCAATCTGGAGGGGATGTTGGATGTGCTCGAAGCGTGTAGGGCGGAGAAGACGGGGAATCTGATTTTTGCGAGTTCCAGTTCGGTTTATGGGCTAAATCAGAGCATGCCGTTTTCCGAGAAAGACAATGTGGATCACCCGGTTTCGCTCTATGCTGCGACGAAGAAGGCAAACGAGTTGATGGCGCACTCCTACGCACATCTTTATGGAATTCCCTGTACGGGGTTGAGATTTTTCACGGTGTACGGACCATGGGGTCGGCCGGACATGGCCTACTACAAATTCACCCAAGCGATTTTGGAGGGGAAAGAGATCGAGCTTTATGGGGAGGGGAAAATGAAGAGGGACTTCACCTATGTGGATGATATTGTCGAGGCGGTTGCCCGGTTGATTTCAAAGCCGGCGGTGGGAAATCAGAAGTGGGAAGGGAAAAATCCGGATCCGGCGACTAGTCCGGCCCCGTACCGGATTTACAACATTGGGAACAATGCTCCGGTGGAACTGGCGCGTTTTGTCTCAGCCATTGAGGCCGCCACAGCGAAGAAGGCCAAGATTGTGAAAAAACCGGTTCCGCCAGGGGATGTTCTGGCGACGGCGGCTAGGGTGGACGATTTGGCGGCGGCGGTGGATTTTCGGCCGAAGACCTCGATTGAAGATGGGATAAAGAAGTTTGTGGATTGGTACCGCGGGTACGCAGGGGTTTAAAGAAGCCCCTTTCGTAGAAAGGGCCCCAATCTTGCAGGTCTAAGCAGGCCCAAGCCCTGTGGGCTTGAAAGGCCGTGGCAGAGTTATTTGGCTTTTTTAAGGAGAGGTAGACCGGTGCGCTCATTCTCGGTGACGATATATCCCTCGGGAAGAGCGTCGATCGCGCCAGCGCCGGGTGCGGATGCGAAGTAGTAAAGAGTGACAGTGGCTCCACCACGGAGGGTCTGTTGGCGGCTGTGGAGGAAGTAGGTTTTTCCGTTTTTCTTGCTGGCGCTGCTGAATGGCATAGAGGGTTCTCCTTTGGTTGTACGGCCTAAGTGGCCGTTAAGGGATAGATTGCGTTCCGGTAAGGATTTGAAAACTCTTTTATTCCACTTCCTCACAATGGAGAGGGAACGGTTTCTCGGCTTGCCGAGGTCGGTTAGAGGCGCAGAATTGACCCATGATCACACGGCGTGGATTCCTTGGGTTAATTCCGGGGCTGGGTTTGGCCAAGAGCTGGGCGATTTCTGGAAGCGGCGTTCCGACCCGGAAATTTGGCCGATATGACGAGAGGGTGAGTGTTCTTGGCTTCGGAGGTCATACTTTGGGGTTGGCCAAAGACATTCCCGAGGCGACAAGGATTGCTCATGAGGCAGTGGACTGTGGCGTAACATTTTTTGATAATGCCTGGTGCTATCATGGGGGCCGGGCTGAGGAGTGGATGGGGCAAGCTCTCCAAGGAATCCGGGACAAAGCATTTGTCATGACGAAGTGCTGCACCCACCACAAGCCTTTGCCCGAGGGTGGAAAAGAGGGGGCGATGAAGTATTTGGAGGATTCGCTCCGTCGCTTGAAAACCGATCGGGTGGATCTTTGGATGTTGCATCAGGTGGAGAAGCCCGAGGAGGTGGATAAGTTTTACGGACCAGGGGGGGCGGCCGAGGCGTTTGATCTGGCAAAGAAGCAGGGCAAAGTGCGTTATTTGGGATTTACGGGCCACACCAATCCTGCGGTTCACCGAAAAATCTTGGACGGTGGATATCCCTTCGATGCGTCCCTCCAGCCGGTTTCGGCTTTGGGAACTCTCGATTCACGGAAATTCGAGACCGAGACAATTCCTGAGTTGGCAAAACGGCAGATCGCGGTGATCGGGATGAAAGGGTTTGGTGGAAGCAAGCGATCGAGCGAGAAGGGATTAATGACAGCGGAAAAGGTGATGCGCTACTCGCTCAGCTACCCCGAGGTCTGCACCCATCTGATCGGGGTGGATAAATTTGAATACGTGGATCAGGCGGTGGTCGCTGCATCCAAGGCCCCAATGGATGCGGCCGAGCGAAAAGCATTTGCCGGGTGGTGCGATCAGATGGGTGGGGCGGCGTATGCGATGCATGCCCAGCCTGGGCATCAAGACGGGGCGTGTTGTGGTGGTTCTGCCGTAGCCTAATCGGCTTTTCTTTTACGTGAAATTCGCCCTTTTGGTTTTGGGTTACGCCATATCGATGGCTGGCTCGAACCTTTTATTTAAGGTGGCGGCCACGAAGAGTGGAACGGAGTGGTGGCTGTGGTTTGCAGCGGGGAATGTGGTGGGGTTTGGTTGTCCAGTGCTCATTACCTACGCCTTACGTGAAGAAAGCCCCCAACTGGTGTATGCCTTCACGCTTGGATCGGGTTTTGTCCTTTTGCAGTTGGTCGCTTGGTGGTGGTTCAAGGCGCCTGTTACGGGAATGCAGCTGGGCGGCCTCGCGTTGACGGCGGTGGGATTGGTGATGTTGCAGTTGGGGCGGGCTTAAAGAGAGCC
>CAMDXQ010000003.1 GCA_945878585.1 Akkermansia muciniphila | reverse complement strand
ATTCAAGTCGACCTATTTTTCCACTTCCGCTCCCGCATAATTCCCACAAGGTAGTGACTTGAACTCAAAAGCCTATCGAGCGGTATCTTCTGCCCAATCGAAGCGCTACTTTGCCCGCAAGAAAAGTTGGTCGGGGGTAAACTCATCCAACTCAGCATTTTTACCTCATAAAACCAAACCCAACAAACTACAGACCCCTTCCAATCAACAATCATCTCCCATCAAAAATCCTGAGGTCCCGTAAGTTAGCCAGAAGCCTTTCGAACCCGGTAAAGTTGCTCACAGCATGGGTATGCTGCCCATTGACTAAACTGCCCATTCCAAAGATGATTACCATATGCAGAAAATTATCTTATGGAGCTTGAGCGGTCTGGTTAGCGTTCTCTTGCTAGTAAACCTTCTACTCGGACTCAGCACGCGGGGAGCCATCTCGCAGATCCAAGCGGTGCAAGCCCAAGTATCCAATGGACCCCAGATGGAGACTGTCCTCCGCAATTTGAGCATTCGCATCGCCATGGCTGGAGAAAAAGATCCTGCTTTCAAAGAAATTCTAAAAAAACACGAACTGAATGTAAAACTTGAGGAGAAAGCAAACCCATGAACGACGAAAATCAATCCTACGAATCCCAGGTCTCCTGCGTCTGGCCCTTGGTGACCGTCTTAGGTGCGTTTCTCTTGGTCAACTTGGTTCAACTCGTCTCCATTGTCAAAGAACGTCAGGCAGTCAGCCAAACGACCGCAACTGCCGCACAAGCCATCAATCGATATAAAACTGTTTCCGACAAGCTGGAGAACCTAGCCAAGGATCTCATGCGACTAAGCCTGACCAACAACGAGGCGAAGGAGATTGTCACTCAGTTCAACATCCAGATGAACCAACCGGGTGGCGCCACTGCTGCGCCCGCTAAGAAATAGGTCTTTTTCTATCCTGGGATCAGATCGAGACTGAAATCGATCGATCTCGCACTGTGGGTCAATTTCCCCACGCTTATCCAGTCAACACCGGCTCGAGCTAACTCTTGGGCTCTTTCCAAAGTCACCCCGCCTGAAGCTTCAAGTTGGACCTGCGAAGTATGTTTGTTTCGTGCAGCCACGACTTTGTTGACCTGATCCAAAGTCATATTATCCAGAAGCACTCGGTGAATAGGAAGCTGAAGCAGTTTCTCAGCCAACTCACAGCTGTCCGCCTCTACCACAATGGGAAGATCCGGATGATCTTGGGCGGCCTTTTTCAGATATTCGGGAAGATTGGATGTAGAAACTAGTGCCAGATGATTTTCTTTTACGAGAATTCCATCGTAAAGACCGGTTCGGTGATTCGTCCCACCTCCTAGACGGACGGCCTGCCTTTCCAAAGCCCGCAAACCCGGCGTCGTCTTTCTCGTATCCAGAATCTTTGCCACCGTACCTTCCGTCTGACGCACATAGTCAGCAGTCAGCGTGGCAACTCCCGATAGGCGCTGAATAAAATTCAAAGCACATCTTTCGCCGGTCAGAATCGATCGGGCCGAACCTGCTACCTCAGCCACTTTTCTCCCCGCCAAGATCTTCTCTCCATCCTGAGCTAAGGCTCGCCATTTCAGCTGGCCGTCCACTTCCCGAAAAACAGCCTCGGCAACGTCCATCCCAGCCAGCACACACGCCTCCCGAGCTACAAGAAAACCGGTCGCTTTGGCTCCCTCAGGAATCAGGATTCGGCTCGTCACATCATCCGGCCCCACGTCCTCCCCAACTGCACGAGCTGCAGCTTCTCGGACCACTGCCTGCCAATCTTTTGGAGAGAGACTCACCTAAACAGCGTGCAATCTTGGGTAGGCACAAGTCGAGGAAAACTCCCTTCTCTTTTCACTCCACACATTTTCTCGTATCATCTCGGAATGAAGACCCGAGTCCTTCCTGTGTCAGATGCAGCCCTGCGCGAGGCTTGCCAGATTCTCCGGGGCGGAGACCTCGTCGCTTTTCCGACTGAGACAGTCTACGGGCTTGGTGGTCTGGGCCTTCACTCTGAGGCGGTTCAGAAGATCTTTCATGCCAAGGGAAGACCTTCCACCGATCCTCTCATTCTCCACCTCCCCTCACCCGACCTCGGTTTTGCTGCTCGTGGTGGAATTGTCGCTGAACCGATTCCTGAACCCGCATCACTATTAACCGAGAAGTTTTGGCCCGGACCCCTGACTCTCATCCTTCGCAAAGGACACCATGTCCCTGTCGAGGTCACCTCAGGACTCGACACGGTGGCCGTACGCTTTCCATCTCATCCCGACGCACAACGTCTTCTTGCGGAAATCGGTCAACCCCTAGCCGCACCCAGTGCAAACCGCTTTGGACGAATCAGCCCAACCGATGCTTCTGCCGTTTTGCAGGAGCTGGAAGGAAAGATCCCTCTAATTCTGGATGGAGGCAGCTGTTCAAATGGGATCGAATCCACAGTCCTCTCTTTAAGCGAATCAAATCCGGTGATTCTCCGTCCTGGATCCATCTCAGTAGATCAAATTTCGGAAACCCTTAAAGTTCCCGTTGCCACAAGGTCTTCCTCCACTTCTCCTGATCGCTCCACCGCTTCCCCGGGAATGCTAGCTCACCACTATGCCCCTCAAACCCCGCTTTACCTGTGCACTTCCCCCATCCAGAACTTCGATTCCCTCTACCAGTATATTGTCTACAGCAACGCTCTAAATCCAAAGAACCCCCGGGTTCAGATTCTAGCTGCCGATCGTCAGCCCTCGAGTGCCGCACAGAATCTTTATAAAACACTTCGTCAGGCTGACGTAGCAGGAGATTCTGCAATTTTAATCGATCCTATTCCCGATTCTCCATGGGCTCCCGCACTGAGAGATCGATTAACCCGGGCAAGCGCCGGAACCGCCGAATGGCGTGAGGGCAAGTGGTCCCTCCTTCCGCGAATGACTGCTTAGATCTGTCCTCCGGGACCAGGAGCACCCTCTCGGTCTTCTTCTTTCAAACGGACCAGGTTTAATACATGGCTTAGGAGTCGCTCCGCCGATTCCACTACTTTTTCCTTCCCTGTCTCTAGAATTAGGTCGGGTTGTTCAGGGATTTCGTAAGGTGAATCGATTCCCGTAAAACCCTTAATTTCACCCTTTCGAGCCTTTTGATACAGGCCGCGGGGATCGCGTTTTTCGCATTCGGCGATCGAGGCATTGATAAAGATTTCGGAAAAAGAAATTCCTGCACTACGGCAAGAAGCACGGACAGATTCACGCTCTTTTTTCAAAGGAGAGATGAGTGAACTAATCACAACCAAACCTGATTCCGCCATCAGCTTTGCCACCTCCCCGGCCCGTCGAATGTTTTCTGCCCGATCCGTCAGGCTAAAACCCAAGTCTGCACACAGTCCGTGTCGAAGATTGTCCCCATCCAAAATCATCGTTCCGATCCCACGACGGAAAAGAAGACTCTCCAAAGCCACCGCAAGAGTCGACTTTCCGGAACCTGACAACCCCGTCAGCCAGATCACCGCCCCCTCGTGACCAAAGTGACTTGCCCGCGCTTCTTGTGAAACACGCCCCTCGGTCCATGTCAGGTGTTCTCCCGTAACAGGCTTGGCAAGGGAAGCGGGATATTCAGCAAATGTAATGATCCCCCCTCCCCCAATTCGAGGGCCACGCTGCAACGCGAACCGGCCAGTGGCGGAAACTCGCTCGTGAGCATCGTAAACCAAGGGACGACGGCAACGGAGGCGTACCTCAGCGACTTCAAACCGACCCACCTCCTCTCTTGTATCCGTTACTGCCTCAAGCTTCTCAGCGTCCACAACCCGATCAATTGCAACCAACCGGGCTTCGACCGACTGGGTGCCTAGCCGGAGTGTCACGGGGGCCTGTAAACGTAATGCCTCCGTATCCAACCAGAAGATACGAGCTCGGACTTCGCGAGACTCGACAGGAGGATCCTCCGGCAAAGCGCCCACATGACCACGCTCGACAAATATCTGCTCCTCCAACGTCACAGCAACGCTCTGGCCAGGACCCACTTCACGCAACGGAGTTTCTTCGCCCCAGGATTCAATACTCTTAATCCGGCTGGCCTTGCGGTCAGGAAAGAAAATGACCGGATCGCCAACTCGGATTCGTCCGCTTTCCAGTTTTCCTGCAATCACACGCCTTGCATCAAATCGATAAACATCCTGAATACTGAAACGCAGCGGTCCTTCGGGTGACTGCTGACTCTTTCCTGCGCCCGCCAAAAGAGCTTCCAGTAAGGTCGGCCCTTTCCACCATGGGAGATGCTGATCATCCCTTCGCATCACGGTTGATCCTTCCCGGGCAGAAATCGGAATCACTTCCCTCGGACTGATTTTCAGTCCCCCCAGATACTCTCGAATCTCTTTTTCAAGAACACGAAAACGGCCTTCCTTCCATTGCACCAAATCCATTTTATTCACGGCGACGATCACCCGCGATACCCCCAGAAGAGAGAGCAGAAGGCCATGTCGTCTTGTCTGCTCTTTCAATCCTTCGTGTGCATCGATCAGAAGAATGGCTTCCTCCGCAGCCGCTGCACCCGTGACCATATTCTTAATAAATTCCCGATGGCCCGGAGCATCGATAATTTCAAAGGACTGACCCTTGTATCGGAAACCGATCCGAGTGGTATCGATCGTGATATTTTGCGCCTGTTCCTCAAGAAAAGCATCCAGAAGAAAGGCATACTCCAACGGCATTCCCTCTTCTCTTGAGGCTTTCTCCGCAGCTTCCAACTTACCCTCGGGCAAGGAGCCGGTATCCGCAAGCAGTCGTCCAATCAGGGTGGACTTCCCGTGATCCACATGGCCTACGACTACGATGCTGGTTCTTGGCTCCTCCGGTCCACCCGCCGCTCGAGCTCCACCCTGCCTCTTCGGAAAAAAGGCTGGAACATAATCCTTTGGCACGGGTTTCGGTGCCGGAGGCATGACAACTCCCTGGCTCACATGAATCCTTTCGCCCGCAATTTTTGCATGGCGTTCCGTTCGTGATGGTCCTGCGCCCGACCGGCTCTTTCCGAGGTCTTGGTTGTTTTCAGCTCCTCTACAATCCCTTCTAAAGTATCAACCGAACTTTCGATCGGTTTTGTAATAGGCCAACATCCCAAAGAGCGATACCGACGCCCCTGTTGTGAAAAATACATCTTAGGGATGGGAATCCCCTCACGTCGGATATACTCCCAGATATCGAGCTCCGTCCAGTCCAACAAGGGTTGCACTCTCACGTGTTCCCCCGGCTTTACAGCGGTTGTGAACTGCCCCCAAAACTCAGGAGGTTGATCTCGATACTCCCACTCATTGTCCGCCGTACGGGGCGAGAAATAACGCTCCTTCGCCCTAGTCGAATCCTCATCTCGCCGAATTCCTGTAACAAGGGCATCCCACTTGTATTTGGCTAATGCTTGCTGAAGAGCGGCCGACTTTAATTCATGCGTTACTGTGACAGGGTCGTGGGTCTCATATCCGATGCCGCGCTTGCGAGCCTCCTCGTTAACGATGACAATCAAATCGATTTCATAATGCTTCTGTGCCCACTCTCTGAACGCCAACATTTCAGGAAATTCGTATGTGGTGTCGATATGAACCAAGGGAAACGGAATTTTTCCAGCAAAGGCCTTCTTGGCCAACCAGATCAATGTGTTTGAATCCTTGCCCATCGACCAGGGCATAGCCATATTCTTGAAATTCGCAAATGCCTCGCGAAATATATAAATGCTCTGATCTTCAAGATGTTGCAAATACGACATAAACGATAGACTTTGTATGGTTTTCACGTAAATTGCAAGGATGATTACCGATTCAGCCAAAAGAAGGGAGGTCTCTTTAAAGGACTTACCTGATCTGGAATCGAAATCTGCAACGGAACGAATGGAGTGGGCCATAAGGAACTACCGGGATCAGATGGTTTTAACCACTTCCTTCGGAGCCCAATCCGCTGCCTTCCTGCACCTTGCAACCCAACAGAACCCGAGTCTACCAATCCTATTTATCGATACCGGATATCACTTCCCCGAAACGCATCTATTCGCGGAAGAATTAACAAAAAAACTAAACCTTAATGTCACAACGGTTCGACCTCTTCTCACCCCGCAGCAGTTAGAGGAGGAGCACGGCCGTTTATGGGAAATGGGGCCGACTGGACTGGAGCAGTTTCATGAGATCATTCGAGTGGAACCATTACGACGAGCTCTTTCCGACTTAAACCCGACCCTTTGGGTTGCAGGCTTGCGTCGAACCTCATCAGAATCGCGAGAAAAACTATCCGTCATCTCATCATCTCAATCTCGACTGAAACTTCTACCACTCCTCGATTGGAGCGATCGTCAAGTGGGCGACTACCTGCGCCTACACTCCCTCCCTTATCATCCACTTTGGTCGAAAGGATACGTCTCTATCGGAGACCGGGTGACGACCAAGCGTCTTGATGAAGTAAACGACCCCTCTGAACTTCGGCACTTTGGCTGGAAACGAGAGTGCGGGATTCACGAAAAGGTCTGAAGCTGCCTCAAAAAAGGTTCCAATCCCCTCACAATTGACTTACGCTTTCCCCTTATGGCAGGCGAAGTTGTTGAAGTGGAAGGAGTCGTTAAGTCGGTGCTCAAAGGCACCCTCTTTCGAGTGGAACTGATCAATGGCCATACCGTTCTTGCCCACATTTCCGGAAAAATGCGGAAGAACTACATCCGCCTGAACATCGGCAACAAAGTAAAAATGGAAATGTCCCCCTACGATCTGACAAAGGGACGCATCACGTATCGGATTCCACCCCCGTCTGCGGATGGACAACCCGCCGCTCCCGTCCCTCTTTAATTTTTCTTATCCTTGGCAACCATCTCGGCGTAAGTTTCCCAGGGGATATCACCTCCCTCATCCCGAGCAATTCTCTCGAGGTCTTGTGAGTTAAAATCGATTCCAAATAGCCCGAACCTAGGATCGTAGGTTCCCCACTCGTAATTATCGGTTAGGGACCAGTGAAAATATCCGATCAATGGCAAACCCTCCGCTTTGAGTTTCTGCACCTCCCCGACATGTTGCCGAATAAAATAACTGCGACTCTGCTGGTCTCCTCGCAATACACACGAGTCCGAACGCTGACAGCGTCGCTCTGCCATTCCATTTTCCGCAATCAGAATAGGAATATCCGGATACTCGGTTGCATAGCGTTCCACAAAAAAACGCAGCCCCCTCGGGAGGGCTTTCCAGTCC
Organism: Akkermansia muciniphila; assembly: GCA_945878585.1. Classification (GTDB taxonomy): domain Bacteria; phylum Verrucomicrobiota; class Verrucomicrobiia; order Methylacidiphilales; family Verrucolacustridaceae; genus Verrucolacustris. The sequence continues at coordinate 54,551 of CAMDXQ010000003.1, read as the reverse complement.
CACCACTTGGTCGTAAGGCTTTGGGTCAACCACTCCCGTAGTCCCACCCGACCCAGACGGAGGTCGGAAAAAGTCGGAAGCCGGACCGCGTTGCCCACGAAGGGATCGTAATAGTCGAAGGAGATAAAATCTACAACCGGCTCCTCCCTACGTTCCCGTACCAGTGGAACAAGTCTTGAGAAGGTGCTTTCATGAAGAAACTTTCGACTCAGTCCGTGCTGGATCTGCTTCAACAGCTCACCGATCGCTTCAGAAAAAAGACCGTGATGGGGAAAATCCATGGCTCGGTAGGCACGGGTGAACTCGCGATATCGGTCGGTGAGAAATGCGAGAATCGGTTCCCCTCCCTCCGTCTGCCTCGCCCCTTCCAAAACATCGAGAAGCATCTTATCCATCCAGTACAAATCGCTCGCGAAGTTGTTAAAACTCAACTTGGGAAGTCCCCAATCGGGATGCTCCGCATATAGCGCGTGAATCTCCCTTCGAACCCGAACGTGCGCTTCCAGCATCGTTTGCAAAGCACACAACGCCGCAGCCCACCAAGCACGTCTCCCTGCCGGAAATGCACCCACGTTATAAGTGCAGGCCGCCAGCATGTTCGGTTCATTCATGGTGATGAACCATGTGGGTGGAGCGATGCCCCGTTCCGCCAGTTTTCGGTTTAGAACCTCCCAGAGTTTTCTTTCAAACTGACTAAAAATGATCGGGGTCTGTTCATCCAGCCATGGATCGGTCCCCAACCATTGGGGAGTTGTGAAATGGCAAAGTGTGATCAACGGCTCCAGATGACGTTTTCGAAGAGCGGTGATCATATCCACATACCTATCCAAAGCGGCCTCTTGAAAGCCGGCTGGGGGCGCCTCAGGCTGAATCCGCGTCCAGTCCACTCCCAACCGATACCCAGTAAGTCCCATCATCTCCGCACGATCAAAATCCTCCTCATAGCGGTTCCAGAAATCGACCGCTCGACCCGATCGCGCGACTTTTCCCGACCTCTCCCAAGCTGCCCAATTATTTTGGGGCTGCCCTTCCCCATTATATCCTCCCTCGTGCTGATAGGCACAGGAGGACACCCCCCAGAGAAACTTCTCTCCCCGCCAACCGGTTTTCATCGTTTCCGAACCTGCTCTGCCATCTCCTCCTGCTGATTGGTATTCACTTCCACAGCAACGGTATCCGATTCGGCCAGCAAAGTTCGGACCACCGTTTCCGCCGCCTTGGGTCGCCCCATCTTTCGCGCCGATTCTTTCATCCTCTGGAGGCGCTCGGAGTCGGACAACAAGCACCCGACTTTGTACCCCAAAGTCATAATTTCATTACATTTGATCGCTACCCCATTCTCCAGCAGTTGATCACTATTTCTCTCCTCTTGCCCAGGAATGGGATCGTAAATCGCCATCGGTAAGTGACAGACCATCGCTTCCGCCGAGGTCATTCCCCCAGGTTTACTAATCAGAAGATCAGCAGATGCCATCCACTCAGCCATATTCTCGACATATCCTTGAACTAAGAATTTTACCTCCCCAGAAACTGTTCTCGAAACCTCCTGATCGACGCGCACTTTAGCTTCAGGGTTTTTTCCGCAGATTACCACCACTTGCGCCTTGAGCTTCAGCTGTCGCAAAGACTTCACCACCTGTTCAGCTGGATTCACTCCCAACGCACCCGCCGTCACTAAAATGACAGGTCGATCGGTCGCCAGACCTAGTTTCTTTCGTAGAGCCAACTGATCGACCGAGGGACCGAAAGCTGGATCCACTGGAATGCCGCTTACCGTCACGCGATCGGCTGGAAGTCCGAGCATCGTCAAGTAAGCCTTGGTCTCCTCCAGTGCGACGAAATACCTATGAAAAGCCCGAGACAACCACATCGCATGGAAATCATAATCGGTTACCACAATGGAAAGTTTTGCCTGAATCGTTTTTTTTGTGATCAGGTGGGAGATGATTTCCGCAGGCATAAAATGAGTGCAAACCGTGATGTCTGGTTGAAGCTGGGAGATCAGACGGACGAGAGGGCGGGTGTTCAGTCGATCCAGAAGAAGCCGCATCTTGTCGGTCTTCCAGGGCTCATCACTCTTGTCATACCACCACCCCAACAGAGTTGGGGCATCCTGCACCAGAGTCAGATAAAGCTTCGAATAAAAGTCTCGGAATAGCTTATTGGTAAAAGCTAGGGCATCCACATTCACCACTTCCCCGATTCCGGGGGTGGATCGGCAAACAGTTTCGATCGCGGCAGCTGCTTTTACATGCCCTGTTCCAGCACTAGCAGACAAAATGAGAACTTTTTTGGGACCCTTCACTGAATGTCATCTTACCCCACGGAACATTCCGAGGAACCTTTAAAAAGACTTTTCACGCTCGGTAAAAAGATCGAGTTGGTTTTTCGTATTCTTCTTCTGAGTTGGATTCTTGGGTTTGATTCTGGCTGGTTTGCCCGACGCATCGAATTCGCCTTCCTCTAGTCCCTTTAATATCTCTCCCGCACGCCGTAACACTGGTTCAGGCAACCCTGCTAACCGAGCGACCTGAATCCCGTAACTCCGGTCCGCTTCTCCCTCCACAATTCTACGCAAAAACACGACCCGGTCCTTTTCCTCCCGAACATCGACACGAAAGTTCCGCACACCGTTCCGAGTCAACACCAGTTCGGCCAACTCGTGGTAATGGGTGGCAAAGAGGGTCTTCGCCTTCACCTCATCATGCAGATACTCGCCCACGGCCCATGCGATACTGAGCCCATCCAGGGTACTCGTTCCGCGCCCAATCTCATCCAAGATCACTAAACTATCTTCCGTCGCATGATGCAGAATCATGGCAGTCTCGTTCATTTCCACTAAAAATGTGCTCTGACCCCTAGCTAAATCATCACCTGCTCCAATCCGTGTAAAAATTCGGTCCAAGATCGGAAGTTCGGCCGATGCAGCTGGGACAAACGATCCAATTTGCCCCAGCAAACAGATGAGTGCTGCCTGTCTTAAGTACGTACTTTTTCCCGCCATGTTGGGTCCGGTAAGAATCATAAGCGTTCCCTTCTCACCCCCGATCCATAGATCATTCGGAACAAATGGCTCAGCCCCACCCGCCAGTAATTGTTCAATCACAGGATGCCTTCCTCCTTGAATCCGCAAGGAGCGATCCTCTCGAATGGTCGGGCGCACGTATCCCCACCTACGCGCGGTCGAGGCCAAGCCGGCAAGAACATCCAGAGCCCCCAAAGCGTCCGCCGTTTTTTGCAAGTACTCACTCCGGGAAAGAACCAGATCTCGGAGCTGGCCAAACAGCTGAATTTCTCGGGCCATCGACTTCTCTTCCGCACCCAAGATCTTCCCCTCCATCTCCTTGAGCTCAGGGGTCACATAACGTTCTGCCTGGGCGAGAGTCTGTTTCCTCTGATACTCCTTCGGAACCTGATCTAGGTTTGTTTTGGTCACTTCGATTCCATATCCGCTGATATTATTGAAACGGATCTTTAAGCTCTTAATTCCAGTCCGCTCCACCTCCTTTGCCTGGAGTTCCGCAATCCACGTTCTCCCTTCCCGCATTGCCGTACGATGGGAGTCGAGAACCTTGTCATACCCGTCACGAATCATTCCACCTTCCCGGATCGTTCCTGGAGGATCATCCGCCACCGCCCGGCTTAACTCTGCCACCAAAGATTCCTCCAGATTGATCGCTTCACTCACTCTTTGATTCAACTTTCCCGCCAAAACACGACCCTTTTCCTTGAGGGACGGCAGAGCATTCAAAGTTATCCGTAGAGCCAGCAGATCTCGAGCCGTTCCCGCGCCTCCGGCTAAACGCCCGACAAGACGTGGAAGATCCCTCACTTCCCCAAGAGCCTCACGGAAATCATCCATAGCCCCCACATCCTCAAGAAAACCGGCTACTGCTTCATGCCTTTCTTCTACCTCCTTCTTGTTTCGCAGAGGTCGTAGCAACCATGATCGCAACTCTCGCCCTCCCATGGCGGTCTGGGTCTGATCAATCGCCCGAATCAGGCTTGTGGAGACACCAGGAGAAGCAGAATCAAAGATCTCCAGATTTCGCTGAGTTGCCGAATCAATCTGAAGGAAGCTTTCGGAACGGAAAGGCTTGGGAACCTGCCAATGTCGCATTCCTCCTTTCAGGGTTTCCCTGACATAACGCACCAAGGCACCTGCCGCACCCACTGCGGGACCCATTCCTTTGCACCCGAACCCGTCCAAACTATGCACCCGATAATGCTCACAAAGCACTGTTCTTCCCGTATCATCCTCCAACGTCCATTCCGGAATCCGAGTTACCGTCGTTCGCGAATCGACCCATGCAGGGATCTCCTTATCCTCTTCCGAGACGAGAATCTCCGCAGGTTGGGTTCTCTTGATCTCCTCTCGACAGGCAACTTCGTCTTTCGGTTCCGACAGTCGGAACTCCCCCGTACTTGCATCCAGCAAAGCGAACCCCCAAGGCTCTTTCTTGCCGTTCCCCCGACGAACAGCACCCAGCCATCGAGGCAATTTGGGGTCGGTCAATTCCATCCCCATGGCACATCCTGGACTTAATATCTTGGTGATCGCCCTTTCCACCATTTGCCCGCTCTTGGCTTCCCCTATTTGATCGCAAAGCGCAACCCTTCGCCCTGCAGCTAGAACTTTGGTGATGTACCCCTCCGCTGCATGATAAGGCAAACCACACATGGGAATGCCATTCCGTTTGGTCAGGGTAAGATTCAGCATCCGTGCCCCCTCCGCTGCATCTTCAAAAAACAGTTCGTAAAAATCACCGAGGCGAAAGAAAAGAAAAGTGTCTTTTGGAATCTGGGCACGAAGTCCCTGATACTGACGCATCATCGGAGTAGACCCTTCTGCCATACTCCCTTTTTCCCTTACTCTCCCTCCCAGCTCAATCCACAAGGATGCGGGCTGTGCATAGTCTGGAAAACTTATAAACTAAGATCGTGCGCATCATCATTACCGGGCTGGTCGGTCAGTATCCCTTTGGAGGAGTGATCTGGGATTATCTGCACTACCTACTTGGCTTTCGCTCGTTGGGCCACGAAGTCCTTTATCTGGAAGATTCCGGTGCATGGCCCTACGACCCGGAGGCCGGAACGATTACCGAGGACTGCTCTTTCGCGCTACGATCCCTGAAAAAGATCTTTCACGATTTCGACCTCGATCATGCGTGGGTGTACCGCAACGGTGCCGATGGGAAGTTTCATGGAGCAGGAGAAAAGATTGCCCGGGAGTGGCTTCGTCACGGGGATCTCCTGGTCAATGTTTCTAGCGCGGGTTGGCTGAGGGATTACGACCTCCGGGTAGGGCATAAAATGTTTATCGATGGAGACCCGATGTTTTGCCAAATCGGACTTCTGGATGGTTCAAACCCCCAATACGCAGGTCGACTCCGCGATCATGACAGCCACTTCACTTTCGGCCTTTCCGTAGGACTACCTGGTTGCCCCGTCCCCGTAGACGGGATTACTTGGCGACCCACCGTTCAGCCGATTGCCATCGATCAGTGGCCTGTCACCCCGATCCCAAGCGAAGCCCCCTGGACAACGGTTATGAACTGGGCCAGTTATCGACCGAAAATTTGGGAAGGTCGAACCTACGGACAAAAGAATCTGGAGTTCAACCGATTTCGGGATTTGCCGTCCAAAACCAGAACCCCACTTCGGCTCGCCATGGGACTTGGCGTAGATGGCCAACGCCCTGCTCAAGAGTTGCGTCAGCTCGGTTGGGATCTAGTTGAACCCCAAGAAGTCGTTCCGGATCATCAGGCATACCGATCTTTTCTCACTTCCTCGCGAGGAGAGTGGAGCGTAGCTAAGCATGGATACGTGGAGGGAAAAACCGGTTGGTTTAGCTGCCGAACAGCCTGTTACTTGGCCGCGGGACGACCTGCTGTCGTTCAGGAAACAGGCTGGAGCCGTCATCTCCCGTCCACCCGCGGAGTTCTTCCCTTTTCAACCCTTGAAGAAGCAGTGGGGGGACTTTCCGAAATCAGCCGCAACTACACGGAGCACTCGAAAGCAGCACGGGAGATTGCTCTCGAGTTTTTTGATGCAAAAAAAGTCTGCCAAGATCTTTTGCGGCAACTCTGAGAAAATAACGAGTTCCTCGGATCACTTCGTTAGGAGAAAAAAAAGCATCGCGAAAAGTGAAATCCAGAAAATGGCGCTCAAGCCAATCGAAACGAGCATGACATAGGATCGATTCTTCTCAGGTTCAACCTTTTCCTCATTCTCCTTTTCGGGAGGAATTCTCATCGGGAGCCGGGCACCCCATTCCCCATCGCCCAAGCTAGTTGAGTCGCACGGACGATTTTTAACTTCTGATAAATGGCTTTTCTCTGGTTTTTTATCGTTCCCTCCGTAGTGCCCAGCCTTTTGGCCACCTGCTCTGCTGAGTTTCCACGGACCAACAACTGGGCCACCTGCATTTCGCGACGACTCAAAAGCTGTAGACCGCGCTTGGAATCATTCGCGTCGATGGCACTTTTAGCCGATGGGGTCTGACTCAGCCTACCATCCAAGACTTGATTGACGCAGTGCAACCAATCATCGGGACCGTCCCGAAAGTCGAGCAATCCCTTGGCACCGCGCTCTATCCACCAGACCGCAGTCAGAGGGGTGAAGTTGTCATCAAAAACAATCGGATCACCCGAACAGTGTTTAGGTAAAATACGCCCCTCGGTGGAGGAGATACGGGTGGAAACAAATACCAGCCGAAAAGAGGTGTCGGAGGCACGTAGCTCCTGAGGATGCGAGACCTGCACCATTCGACAAGGCAGGTTGGCCTCCACCCACTGATGAAAAAGAGCCCTGATAAAACTGCGATCATCGCAGACCGCAAAATAAAGAGGATCCGCATGATGGGAAGTGGGTGATGAGATGCCGCTATCCATGGGAAGAAAAAAAACAATAGGACTTAAGGTTGCACTATTATCAAGAATGGTAATCTTATTTCTTCATGTTTATTCATCACTCAGGAATAGGTTTACACCGAAAAACTTACGCATTAATGAAGTATTTCTTGGCACAAACCAGTCGCTACTCCATAGGGACGAGTGGCAGAAATAAAGTGACGAGTGGAAAGCCGCGAATATCTACCCCCCCAGTCTTCAATCCCCATGAAAAACACTCCCCTAATTTACGTTCGCAAACTCCCCCCTCCAAACGCACCTTTCTCGTCACTACCAAAGGCATTGTCCTAACCGCCCTCGTTCAACTCGCTTTGGCTGCCTCCTCTAAATGGCTTCATAATACTTCTCCCGATTGGTCCTCATCCCTTTGGCTCGGATCAGGAGCCGCCCTGGGTTGCGTTCTTTTGGGGGGACCCTGGATGCTTTCGGGTGTTTACCTCGGACTGGTCGCCTACCATTTCCTTGTTTCCCCATTTCTTCCTACATCCACAGCACTTCTTTTACCCTTGGCCAATATCGCAGAAACCTCCCTTGCGTGGTTTCTTCTTATTAAGGTCGCCGCTGGTTTTCATCTTTGGATAAGCAAGCAGCGGGATATCGCCATTTTCTTGATTGCCGCGCCTTGGATTCCTGCCCTTACCAGCGCCCTCATCGCGCAAACCCTGTTATGGAAAGCAGGCGTCATTCCCATATCACATTTTGAGACCGAGGTGGTGACCTACGCGCTTGCAAACGCTGGAGGAATCATTCTTTTGACACCCTTGATTCTTGTTTGGCAAAACATTCGCCAGTTTCACTGGCTATCTCCAAAGGGACTAGGAATCGCCGGACATAGCCTTCTCTTAGTCATTTTGCTTTGCACCTTTACTCTCTTTTCACCGCTTCGCGGAATGATCCTTATCTTTCTACTGCCCTTGATCGTATGGGGTGTTTGGGGGAATGGAATGAAGGGGGCGACCCTCTCTTTTTTCATTCTTTCCTTTCTCTTTGTATCTCTAAAAAACAGTCATCCTCCCGAGAATAGCAATCCATCTGCAAAGACAGATCCAACTGGCGGAAACAACCAGCACAATCATTTCAGAATGTCCGATCTTCGATCTCTGAATGTGACAATGGCGCCCCACACAGAAGAAGTCGGCCTCTTGATCCTTTTTTGCGTCACCATGTTTCCTTTGGGCTTGGCAGCAGACAGCTTGCGAGCCAGATCACAAAAAGATCATTGGGTAATGAGCTCCCTCGACTCATCCCTTTGGACGTGGAGTGCCGTTACAGGTTATTCGATCGATCAGGATTCCGTGTCGAACAAGATTCCCAAAGAATATCCGCTTTTTAACAAAAAAAGCAGGACTGGTCAGATGAAGATTTTATCGAAAGATCCCTGCGCACCTGCCTATTTATCCCACTGGCTAATTACCCATTCTTCTGGATCGGGAGAGCCTCTCGAAGCAACTGGACTCCTACACTGCCTCCGATTGGAAGAAAGAGCTGAAAAAGCCGAAATAAGCGCAGAAATAGCTAAAATGGAGGTGGCCACGATTCGATCCAGAATTAACCCCCACCTCCTCTTTAACTGCCTCACGGGTCTTCGGGCTCTCGTACAACGTAACCCACTTCGGGCACGGGAATTTATCACACTCCTCGCTCAGTTTTTGCGCACCTCTGTGGACTCTCAACTCAACACTCTGATCCCGATCGAAGAAGAATTGTCCCTTTGCCGCCAATATCTCGCACTCGAAACCATGCGCGGAAAAGACGTGTTATTCAAAGTCACTGTACCCTCAAAGATTCAAGCATTCAAAATACCTCCGATGAGTCTCCAGACTTTGGTGGAAAATGCGGTAAAACATGGGGCATTTTCAGCAAAGAAAAAGTTATGGATTCGACTCTCGGCCAAGCTGGACGCCGACAAGAGATTGGTCGTAACGATATCTCAGCCTGGAAACTTAAAACCCCGCTCCCTCGAGCAAGTTTCTGCCGGTATGGCGCTCGTGCGACAACATCTTCTTTTGGTATATCATCATGAAGCATCCCTTAAACTCCGAGAAGAAAGAAAGGGCGTAGTATCAGCAACCCTAACGCTCCCGGTCGGGGGTAGCCTGGTATGAATCGACTAAACGTAGTCCTGATCGATGACGAGCCTCTTTGCCGTCAAGATTTACGAGATATATTCAAAGCCTTCCCTGAAGTAAATCTTCTCGGCGAAGCAAGCTCTCTGACGGAGGCAAAATCTCTTATAGAAAAACTTCGACCGAATCTTATCTTTTTAGACTTGTCGCTTGGACATGAAAACGGATTCGACATTCTTCGTTCAGTTTCTCCATCTCCTCTCTGCATCGCGGTAACAGCCGACCCTAGCCAGGGGGCAACCGGTTTCGAATTTGATTTAGTCGACTACCTTGTAAAGCCGGTTGACAAAACCCGGCTTCATCAAGCCCTCGAACGTGCCGCACGTAGAATCAGCCCGAATGCGAGCGGAGATGCACCATCCTTCCTCGCTGAAATCTCGCACCAAAAAGTTCTTATCGAAGGAGCTGATATTCAGCAGATCGAAGCGATGGGTAATTACGTGATTTTACACTCCCCTAAAGGGAAAGGAACCTTACGATCCACTTTACTAAACATTCTCAATGCTTTCCCAAAAAATACCTTTCTCCAGTTATCTCGAAGTCGATGGGTTGCGCGAAATCAGGTCTCTGGCTGGCATCGAAAGACTTCGAAGTTATTTGTAACTCTTCGAGATAAGACCGAACTTACAGCTTCTCGTCGCCACTCGTCATCACTCGTAAAGGCAATCTCGCCCCCCCCCAGCGATCAAAAGAAAAGACGTAACTAGCTAATTATAATGCATATAGACATCTTCCTCCAAGACTGTTAAAACTTTTTTACAGCCCCCATCACAATATCAGTTGAAACGAAGATGCATTTTCTTGATCTAGGGCTATGCTTAAGGAATGCATAGGTACGGATCCCATTTTCTTGTCACTGCACTCCTATTTGTTCAATTCAGCGGGACTCAACTCCATTCGGAAAACTTGCGTCCGAGCTTGGGCTCTCAGGCCACCGCAATGTTGGTTCAAAAACTTCTTCAAGATCACCACTTTGCTGGCAAGCCACTGACCGAGGAGAAGGCCAAGGACTGGATTAAGGCGTACATGGAGTCGCTCGACTACAATCACGCCTTCTTCCTAGAAAGCGATCTGGTCGCTTACCAAAATACATATGCTTCCCAGTTGGCCCAGTTGACGCAGCAGGGAAACACTACTCCGGCTTTTGAAATCTTTGCGGGATTCAATGATCGGGTCCGTGACAGATTGGCTTGGATCAAAAAACGTCTTCTCCTTCCTTTCGATTTTTCTTCCGACCAGAGCTATGAGATCGACCGCACGAAAGTGGGTTGGCCAGCTGATACCGTGGCAGCAGATGAGCTTTGGGAACGTCGCCTTAAATTCGACATGCTCAGGGAAAAGCTCGCCCCAAAATCAAAAGTCGCCAAAGAAAAAAAGAAAACAGACGAAGATCCACTGACCACCGTAACAAAACGGTATGACCGCCTCGTCAAAAATCTTGAGGATTACGATAACGAGGAAATTCTCCAACTTTACCTCACCTCCCTTGCCAGTCTTTACGACCCTCACTCCAGCTACATGAGCGCGGCTACCCTCGAAGATTTTTCTATCGGCATTAAGCTGGCTCTTTGCGGTATCGGCGCAGTCCTTGCCTCGGAAGACGGCTACTGTGTGATCAAAGAGTTGGTCCCGGGCGGGCCTGCAGATCTCGATGGACGGCTGAAGGTCGGCGATAAAATCATTGGGGTCGCACAAGGCGAGAACGCCTTCGATGACATTGTCGACATGAAGTTGCGGAATGCCGTAAAGAAAATCCGTGGACCAAAGAACACACTCGTTCGCCTACAAGTCATCCCCGCAGGAAGCAATGCAGGCGAGCAGCGAGAAGTTCAGATTACCCGAGACGAAGTAAAGTTGGCCGCCCAACAGGCCACCGCTTCGGTCTATGATATCCCCAAACCCAACCGTTTCCCCGTGGCTGTTTCCGAACCAACCCCCTCCAAGAACACCCAGGAAAACCCTACTTGGTGGGAGAAAACAATTGGAAGTCTCACAGGAAAAGAGCCTGCCAAAGATTCTGACACATCAAAAAAAGCTACTGACATCCCGCCTGCTACCTCGGATTCCTGGCGCGTTGGAGTGATCGATCTGCCCAGTTTTTATGGAGAGGTCGGCGGAGCTGAGTCGGCTGCGAGCGGCAATGGAGCCCGACCCCGCTCCACATCCGAGGATGTTGAGGTTCTTCTAAAGAAACTCAATCAGGCTCAAGTTGACGGGGTGATTTTGGATCTCCGAAAAAACGGAGGCGGTCTTCTGGATGAGGCGGTCACCCTTACCGGTCTATTCATTGATCAGGGACCCGTGGTTCAGGTCCGTGACAACAAAGGCACAGTTATTCAGCGGACCGATGATAACCCTGGCTCGCTTTACCAAGGCCCACTCTTGGTGCTGACAGGTCGACGCAGTGCCTCTGCATCTGAGATCGCAGCCGGAGCCCTCCAAAACTATGGTCGGGCTCTCGTGGTCGGAGAAAAAAGCACCCATGGAAAAGGAACCGTTCAGGCAGTCGTCGAACTCGGGCGGTTTCTAAAGCAAGGCAGTGAGAAGGCTCAGCCCCAGGCAGGAGCGGTCAAACTGACCATTCAGAAATTTTATTTGCCGAACGGCCATTCTACTCAAAATCGTGGTGTGATCCCCGATATCGCCATCCCCTCCCCTCTCGACTACATGAAAATCGGTGAATCCGACCTTCCGAATGCCCTCCCATGGGACGAAATTGGTCCAAGTCGCTACTCTGCAAATAAAATGGATCCTTCATTGAAAAGCGTTCTTCAGGAGAAATCAAAAGATCGGATCACTTCCGACCGAGATATGGAGTTTCTTAAGGCAGATATAGAGAAAGTTCGTTCTCGGATCGAATCAGGAAAAATCTCCCTAAACGAAACCAGTCGAGTCCAGGAAAAGAATACCGAAGACATCCGAAACGACGAACGAAAGAAGATTGAAGAACGGCTACAGAAAACATCCGAACCCAAGGCCCGTCTTGTGATCGACGATAAAAAAGGCGTGATCCTTTCCGATAAAGATCCAAAAAAGAAAAAGCCAACTCTGGAAGAGTCTGCCGATGGGGAGACCGAGGGAGTCACCGATGCAGTTGATCTAGCCGAAGCCTATGAACTTGGAGAAGCTCTTCAAATCATGAGGGATTGGCTCAATTTTCAATCCACCCACAAAGGATCAACGATCGCCAAGGACCGTTCGACTCCGCCTCCAACCATAAAATAAAAGATGGCTCGCACTGCTTCCACTCAACGATTGGTCTTGGGATCCATTGCACCGGATTTCTCTCTTCCCGATTCCCATGGGAAGATCTGGTCCCGAGAAAGCTGCGCCCAAGGAAAACCTCTTGTTGTAGTTTTTGCCTGCAATCACTGCCCTTATGTCATTCATATTCGTGAAGCGCTTGGTCGTATCGCGTCTGAATACATTCCCAAGGGGATCTCCTTTGTTGCGATCAACTCCAACGATGCTGAACAGTACCCAGATGATGCACCCGACAAGATGCCTACCTTTGCCCGTGAAGCGAAATGGGAATTCCCTTATCTGGTAGATAGCACCCAAAATATTGCCCACGCGTGGCACGCTGCCTGTACCCCTGATCTGTTTGTTTTGGATGCAGCTGCCCGCCTCGTCTATTCAGGCCAGTTCGATTCTTCTCGGCCAAAAAGTGATGCCATTGCCACAGGGGGCGACCTTCGTGCCGTTCTCGAAGCTATTCTTGCCCGCAAAAGCGTACCCTCTCCACAGACCCCCAGCTTGGGGTGCAATATCAAGTGGAAGCCCGGCAACGAACCGAAATCTTAATCAGAAATCCTTCCCCTTTTAGCGAAGAGTCGCGGGAAGAAGGATTAAGAAAGTCTGCGCTACAAGCAGGCTAGTGATATAGAAAAACGCAGCCTCTTCCCAAGGCATCTCCCCAGCAATTTTCCAGCCTGTGATCTGCTTGGGATCAAAGAACCAAATACCTTTTTGAATCGCATACCAATCCGCTAGGCATAGGTAGGTTCCAATGGCCAAGGTGGGAACCAGAACGTGCCAAGAATAAGCCAAGAGCATGGGGCCTGCCACAATCCACTGAATGAAGACGATGGGTAAAAACCAGAAGAATAGATGCCAAGCATAGTGAATACGACGATAGCGATTCGGCCACTCTTTCAGTGCGACTCCCACGGCAATCCAACACACAAAAAGGATTCCCAAATGGCGAAGAACCTGAGGTTCCCCAATCCAACGAGGCATGGGGGCACCCACAGGGGCTTTGACCCAGTGGAGAAAAGCCCAACTCAGCATCATCACTTCGAGTGACTGGATGACAAAAAATGCGTACTCCTCGATAGGGAGTTTCCCAACTCGGAACCGAACCCGCTCGGGCGGAAAATCCCATATTCCCTTTGCAACCGCCCAATTGTCCCACGGCGAAGTGAACGCAACCACGATTCCAAGAACAGCCAGCATCACAAAAACCATCTCTCCGGGCCAAAATCCCTTCCCCGAAAAGAAGAACAGAATCAAAAGAAGGGGCAGATTAAAGGCGAGATGGAAGCCGCTATAAGTCATGGGTCACCTATCGGTTTCCACTCTTCAAGCCCCCGGTGCAAGCCTGATGTTTCGCCCGCCCTGACTTTTCGGCTAAAAAAAGAAAATGAAGGTCCTTATCATTGCAGGTCCAACCAGCACTCCGCTCGATTCTGCCCGTGAGATCTCCAACCGCTCCACGGGTCGCACCGGGATGACTGTGGCTGATATTCTTCGCCAATCAGGTCTCTCCCCCCACCTTTGGCTTGGGGAGAATCTAACCCATCCACTCCCCCCCCAAATACCCGTCGCCGGGCGTTTTCGAACGATTCACGATCTACAGAAACTGATTGCGGATGCCACCCTCACGGATTTTCAGGCCATTCTCCTGCCTGCGGCTCTGCCCGATTACGACTTCATTCAGGCAACTGGACCCGACCAGCGCCCCCTTTCGACTCAGAAATGGCCGGGATCCCTTTCCCAAATTGATCTTAAACTCAAACCCAGTCCGCGAATCTTGCCGACACTTCGCTCCAAAGCACCTCAAGCCAAGTTGGTCGGATGGAAATGGGAAGCAGCGAGCACCTTTGAGGAGGCCGAAAAATCAGCTCGACGGCAGTGCAGAGATTGCAAAACGAACGCTTCGGTCCTCAACGGCCCTTCCTATGGGATGGGATATCTTTTTCTTACGGAGAACGCGCCAGGTATTCCCTGCCCGGACGCAGAGGCGTTGGGACGCGTTCTGGCGTCCTTCCTGAAGTCCTGAAGCTTGATTACAAAACGTACAGGATCGAATAAAGGAAGATCCAGACCACGTCCACAAAGTGCCAGTAGTAGCCGGTGAGCTCTTCGAACGTATGAGAAGGATTCGGAGTCTGACCCGAAAAAAGCTTCATCTGCCTCAACCCCGATCTCCAGACCGTCATGAGGATCCCTAAAAGCCCGAGAAAAACGTGCAGGCCGTGAAAGCCAGTCATAGTGAAAAAGCATGAGCCGTAAATTCCATATGTATTGAACCACATGCCCTCGTGCTTGAGATGCATCCACTCCCAAGCCTGAACCCCCAGGAAAATCGTTCCAAAAAGGGCGGTGAGGGCGTAGCCAATCAGGCCGCTTCCTCCCTTTCGCATACGAACTTCCCCCCAATGGTACGTCACACTGCTAGAAAGAAGGATGACTGTATTGGTAATCATCACCCAATTCAGAAAGGTGGGAGGAATCTTTACTCCGATCTCAGGTGCCCCGGGGGGCGGCCAACTCCCCTGCCCTTGGGCTATCCGCAAGACAATGTAGCCACCGATCAAACCCGCAAAAAGCATCGCTTCGGATGCCAAGAAGACCAGCATGCCGAATTTCGGAAGGGTGAAGCGAGGGCCAGCCGAAGAAACTGGAATGGCATGGGCAGATGGGATCGTTGTGGCACTCATCAAGGAATTCGATTTAGGGTTGAATCGGCTCTTTGGCGATAATGAAATACACCCAAAACGCGGTCATAATCAAGGCTCCCACGACAAGAAGGAGTAGAATCCGGAGATTGGCTTTGCGCAAGGGAGTCATGATCAGCGGGAGTCTGAGACAAGAAGAATCAAAAGAAGGGGAAGATAAAGGATAGAACTAAGAAAAAGGTTTCGAGCTGAGGCAGGAGAAGGCTTCCAAGCGAAAATGCCAGCGAAGTAGGTGTACCCTAAGCCCAATGAAACGGCTCCCACTCCATAAAGCCACCCCGCAGCTTCCAACGAAACAGGCCAAAGCGACGCAGGCAACAGGGCGCAGCAATAAAGCACGGAAACCAAACCCGTGACCCTCCCCTCCTCGTCCCGACACGGCAACATTCGGAATCCTGCACGCCGATAATCCTCACGATACCGCCACGCAATCGCCATGAAGTGAGGGATTTGCCAAAGAAAAAGAATTGAAAAAAGAGCCCAACCCTCCATTTCAATCCGGCCACGACCTGCAGTAAAACCGATCAAAGGGGGAATGGCACCAGGGACTGCTCCCACCAATGTATTGAAAGCTGTCCACCGCTTCATTGGGGTATAAACAAAAAGGTAAAGAGCGAGTGTTGCCGCTGCGAGAAACGCTGCAGGCGCATGAACGCCAAAATACAACGTAGCCAAACCGATCCCCGCCATCCCTGCTCCTCCGAGCAAAGCCTCATCCGGGCCGACCCGCCCTGCGGGCAAAGGTCGGTTAGCCGTCCTTGTCATTTTGGCGTCGAGATCCCTTTCCAGCCACTCATTGAGGACCGCAGCCGCAGCAGCCACCAGAGAGGTCCCAAGAAGCGTACAGAGGGTCCGCCAAAACTCTAAACGCCCCGCTGCACCGCAATAGAGACCGACCAGAGTGGTTAAGAGTACCAATAGGCTCAATCGTGCCTTGGCAAGTTCCGACCAGTCTTGGAGCCATGCACGGAGTCCCGAAGTCGAACTTCTCGTCGCCGCCCATGCTCCGGGAGAATGACTCATCGGGATACTTCCCTTTTTGAATTCTTGCGAAAAGTGTTTCGACCCATTTTTGCCAAAGGGAGATCCTGAGTGGATCGCCAAGATGCCAGTCCCAATAGCCACCCCATCAAACTCAGGGATGCCCCCAAGAGGACATGGGCAGTTGCGATCTCAGGAAGGCGCCCCGTCCAAAGAATCGAAATACCGAGGACAACTTGTGAAATCGCCAGAAATACCCAACCGACCATCCCACGACTCCACCACGACGGGGTCACTGCCGATCGGACACTCCAGATGGCACCGCCTAGAATACCAACCAACGCGACGATTCCCAATGTGCGATGCAGAATCTGCCAAAGAATCAGAGTCCGCGTCGTCTCAGGCCATTGGAGTTCGCTGGCCCGATAATGATTGATCTTGGTCAGGACGGATGAATCCCAGAAAGCCGGCATCCATTCCCCGTAAATTTTGGGAAAATCCGGAACCGACAAAAATCCTGGACCCTCATGTCTCATCAGCGCACCGAGAATCGTTTGAGTCAAAACGAGTGCTGTCATGAACCAAACCATCTTCGCACGAGCCCGCGCCAGATCATCCCCATGTCCAGGATTCTTCCAAAATCGAGAAAGAACTAGTGCCAAGCTACCCGCCACCAGCAGATATCCCTGCGCCAAGCATCCATGAAGCAATCCAAGAACCCAGGAGGCCTGAATCACCCGCTGGCCACCCAAAATTCCCTGCAACACCACCAGAACAGAGGCTGTAATTGCAAGACGGCGTGCCCATCCCTTGGGCTGAGTCAGAAACACCCAGACAGAAACCAAGAGGGTGATCAGCCCAACTCCTGAGGCAACCAATCGGTGGGAGTGTTCGAGAAAAATAAACATGGAGGAAGTCATGCTCGACCATGGATAGACAAACATGTTGTGCCCAAAGGTTCCCGGCCAATCAGGAACTGCCATGCCCGCAACGCGGGTAGTCACCTGCCCACCGAGGGTGATCAGAAAAAGGATCGACCCGACCAGGAAGCAGGCCGCGCGATAGGGGCCTCGGGCGGAGAAGGTCGAATCCATTACCCCGCCGAAACCGCACGCTTCGGCTTTCCGACGGGCGATTCCGATATGGGTGGCTCATGCTGCATAATGTAATCACGCGCATGTCCGGGGACGCTGAAGTCGTACGGTCCACGATAAACTGTAGGCGTTGTTTCAAAATTCCCGTGTCCAGGAGGAGAAGCCACCATCCACTCCAAGGTGGTTGCTTCCCAAGGGTTGTTTCCTGCAGGAGCTCCATACTTCAGGCTGCGGAAGAAATTCCAAAGAAAGATAAACTGAGCGAAGCCCAGTCCGATCGCTGCTAACGTGATAAACTGGTTAATCGGCTGTAGCGACCGAAGGTGTTCGTATGCGGTAGGGTCGGCAATTCGGCGCATCATGCCACCCAAGCCCACATTGTGCATGGGGAAGAAACAAAGATTAAAAAAGACAAAGGTGAAGGCGAAGTGAATCTTGCCTAAAGTCTCATCCAACATGCGTCCAAACATCTTGGGGTACCAAGTGTAGATGGCGGCAAAGATGCCGAAAATACTTCCCCCGAAAAGAACGTAGTGAATGTGGGCGACAATAAAGTACGTGTGATGCACAAAGATATCGACTGGGGTAGATGCCATGAATATTCCGGAAAGCCCCCCAATGACGAACATCAGAACGAAAGCCAGAGCATTCAGCATGGCAGTGGTAAAGCGGATCGAGCCTCCCCAGAGCGTACCGAGCCAGTTGAACGTCTTGATGGCAGAAGGAACCGCGATGACCATGGTGGACACACCGAAGGCCGCCGAAAGAACCAGATTCATTCCGGAAACGAACATATGGTGACCCCACACGATAAATCCAAGAAAGCCGATCGCCACCATCGCGTAGACCATGGCGCGATAGCCGAAAATGGGTTTCCTGGCGAAAATAGCCAGCACATCACTCACCAAACCCATGGCGGGAAGAATCATGATATAAACCTCGGGATGACCGAAGAACCAGAAGAGATGCTGCCAAAGAAGGGGCTGGCCACCGTGTGCGGGATTAAAGAAATTTGTTCCAGAATTTAAATCCAAAAAGAGCATAGCAGCTGCAGCGGAAAGAACCGGCACTGCCAATAGGAGCAAAAATGCGGTGATAAACAACCCCCACACCCCAAGAGGCATCCGGAAAAAACCCATGCCAGGCGCCCGCATATTCACAATCGTCGTGATGTAGTTGAACGCCCCCATGATGGAAGCCAATCCGTTAATGAAAATACCCACACACCACAGGCTCTGCCCCATCTGAGTGTTGTTGTAAGCGGCAACGGAACTCAAGGGCGCATACGAGGTCCATCCACCCGCAGGAGCGCCACCCGCAACTAAGAAGCTCGCCATCAGAATCACTCCAGAAAGTGCATACGCCCAGTACGACAACTCATTGATCAAAGGAAAAGCCATGTCCCCAGCCCCAATTTTGAGCGGAATCAGATAGTTCCCGAATGCGCCAATCAGCAAGGGCATCACCACGAGAAACACCATCACCGTGGCGTGCATGGTGAAGAGAGAATTGTAAAACTGGGGGTTAATGAACGCGAGGGACATGGGATTCCCCACATCGCCGTTCGCCATTACCTGAGTCGACGGGTAAGCCAACTGCCAACGAAGAAGGAGTGCGAGACCTCCGCCGACGAAGAGAAAAAGCAGCGAGGTGAAGAGATACTGCAGACCAATGACTTTATGGTCCATCGACCACAAGTATTTCCTCCATCCCGTCGGCTCAGTGTGTTCGTGTGAGGCGTGCGAAGCATTGTGACTCAAGGTTGCAGTACTCATCTTTTATCTCCTTATCTTTGATTCGAAACAACTGGGGTAGCAGAACTTGTGCCGGTAACCGCAGGCGCTGGGGCCTTCCCCTTCGCCCAGGCCTCGTACTCAGCGACAGGAACAACAGAAAGTTTGCCAAACATTTTATAGTGTCCCTGCCCACACAACTGATTGCATGCCAATTGAAACTTCCCCGTCGCTTCCGCCTTGAGCCACACAAAGTCATACACCCGCCCGGGAACCATATCTTGGTAAAGACGAAATTCTGGGACGTAAAATGCGTGAATCACATCTTTCGATCCGAGATAAAGACGAACAGGGCGATTCACTGGAAAAACCAGATCGTTGTAACTTGTGAAATCATCCAGACCAACAGGATCCGCTGGATCAACTCCAAAGGGGTTGTCCTTACCGACCTTCAGAGGATCCATTTTTGCCAACTTCCCATCTGCCCCGGGATAGCGGACGTTCCAACCGAACTGCTCACCGACGACCGCCACGGGCAATGCATCTGCCGGAGGAGTATTTCGCCTCATGCGACTCCACTCTTCGTTTCCGTAAATGGCCAGACCGAGGAAAATGAAAACAGGAATTGTGGTCCACACCACTTCAAGAGTGTTGTTTCCGTGACTATGAATTGCAGGAACACCAGGACGAGCACGATACTTCACAAGAAAATAACCCAAGACCGAAAAGACTCCGATGAAAGTCACTCCCGTAAGAACGAGAATGACATAGAAGATAAAGTCGATCGCATGCCCAAACATGTTCACATTCCGGGGTAACCACCAAACACTGGTTTCCCGAATCTCTGCGTGGGCCGGTAAAAGACCCACGAAGAGCAGAACGAGAAAGGGGGAAACAAAACGATAGAAACGCGATTGCATGGGGGTGAGTCTCCAATGAATTTCAAAGATTTCAACCCCTTCCCGATTGATTTGCCTTCCACTCCCCATTTCACCCGCTCTGCTTGTCAAAATCAGAGGGAAAAAGCCCGTAAACAAAACTAATAGCCAAAGGCTTTCGGTTAATACTTCTAATGCATCCTTGATGAAGGTCAAAAGAATCTCCATTTTCACACATCGACCTAAATCGAGACAACTCCTTGAAAAATTCCAACTGATCCCCCATGGCCAATATATTTCCCCGCTTTAGCAACTGGTTGCCGATCAAAATCTTGGTCTGTCTCACAGTCATTGCGGCCAGCGTTGTCTCGGGGATGGCCTACTATTTTACCCCAAAATACACACGAGTCGGTTATCAACCCACCCAACCCGTGGCTTTCGATCACTCCCTCCATGTGAATCAACTTGGAATGGACTGTCGCTACTGCCATACGGGAGTTGAAAAATCCTCCCACTCCAATGTTCCATCCACCCAGACCTGCATGAACTGCCACACTCAAATCAAATCCCAAAGCCCTAAACTTGCTGCCGTACGCGAGTCTTGGAAGTCCGGCAATCCGGTTCCGTGGGTCCGAATTCATAAAGCTCCCGACTACGTCTACTTCAATCATGCGGTTCACGTGAATCGTGGCGTCAGTTGCGTCGCTTGCCATGGGAACGTCAACCACATGGAAGTCGTCTACCACGCCAAACCCCACAGCATGGGTTGGTGCTTGGAGTGCCACCGCGCTCCGGAAAATCATCTCCGCCCGCTTGACCAAGTGACGAATTTAGATTGGGAACCACCCATGGGCACGAGTCAGCGCGAACTTGGCGAAAAATTCGTCAAAGAGTGGAATGTAAAACCCCCCGTGAGTTGCAGCGGGTGCCATCGCTAAACCATGAAACGCACTCTCCATCACCCCTCCTCCTCTCAAGGGCGTACCTATTGGCGCAGCCTTGGCGAGTACGCGAAGACTCCTGATTTCGAAGAGTGGCTGCACCGCGAGTTCCCTGCCGGAGCCGCCGAATGGGATCAGGATCCTCTTTCTCGGAGGAATTTCATCCGACTCATGGGCGCTTCCCTTGCACTCGCGGGCCTGAGCCTTTCCGGTTGTCGCCGACCCGAGGCCCACCTCGTTCCCTTCACCCAATCCCCAGAATGGGTTGTACCCGGCAAAAAAATCTCCTTCGCCACAGCTCAACCTCGCCGTCGCGGCGCGACTCCCTTGCTCGCGACAACCTTTGACGGACGCCCGATCAAGATGGAAGGCAACCCACTCCATCCCCTGAGCCAGGGCGCGAGTGATAATCATGCCCAAGCCTCGATCCTCGATCTGTATGACCCTGCCCGTCGCCAGCATCTAACCAAAGGTGGAAAAAAAGCCTCCTCAGCCGACTGGAATGCAGAGATCAACCGAATCCGTACCGAGTCGACTTCCACCTCCGGCTCCTCTTTCGCAGTTCTCGCCGACGAACAACTTTCACCCACGCGAGATCGACTTCGCACAGAACTCCAGCGTCAGTTCCCACAATCTACATGGGCAACGTACGAACCCCTAGCCCCCGGACGAGATCTAGAGGCGTCAGCCCTTGTCTTTGGCGACAATACCGAATTCCGCCCTATTCTTTCCGCTGCCAGCACGATTCTGGCGGTCGACTGTGATTTCTTGGGATCGGATGAAGGAGATCTTTCCGACACCCGGGGCTTCTCATCCGGGCGCCGGACCCGCCAACCCTCCGATTCAACAAATCGCCTGTATGTTGTTGAACCACGGTTCTCCATCACCGGCACAATGGCCGATCACCGTCTCCGTCTCCGTCCGAGTGCTACAGGGGCCTTCCTTCTTGAACTTGCCCGTCAAATCCGTGCCGCCAAGCCTAGCGCGGAGCTTAATGCTCTCTTATCGCAGTCTCCCGACCTTCCCCTTCCCGAAGGCGTTGATCCAGCTTGGATCCGGGAATGTGCTGCCGATCTCGTTTCCCACGGCAACCGCTCTCTTCTACTTGTGGGAAGACGCCTTCCCGTACCACTCCAAGCACTCGCCCTTGCGCTGAATTCTGCCTTGGGCTCCGTTGGCACAACCCTTCTTGTTCAACCCAGACGGGCTCTTCCATCTGCCACGCTGGCGCAGCTTGCTGAAAAAATTCGAAGCGGAACCATTCGCACATTGGTCATTCTTGGCGGGGATCCCGTCTATAACGCACCCGCCGACATGAACTGGTCAGCCCTTCAGTCCTCTGTTCCAAACACTCTTCACCTTTCTTCCCTTCCAAATGCGACCTCAAAACAGTCAACATGGTCGATTCCGGGAACCCACTACCTGGAATCTTGGGGTGACGCATTAGCTGTCGACGGTTCTTACCTGTCGGTTCAGCCGATGATCCAACCTCTTTGGGCCGGTCTAAGTCAGCTGGAAGTCCTATCCCAAATTCTTGGGCAACCCATCCCGATCGGTCCCTCCCTCATCCGTGAAACTTTCGCCCAACGCACAGGCTTGGCTGGCGAGAAACTAGAGCAAGGCTGGAACGATTTTGTCCGTGAAGGATTTCAGGCAAGCCCAGCGGCTTCCCCGACTTCACGAACAGCAAATCTAAACGCTGTTGCAGGGCTTCTTCCTCGTATTGAAAGCTCTCCTGCAGAAGATCCCGCCTCCCTTGAAACCGTCTTTATTCACTCTGCCGCAGTGGATGACGGCCGGTACGCCAATAATGGTTGGATGCAGGAATGGCCGGATCCCATGACCAAACTCACGTGGGATAATGCAATTCTTCTTTCTCCAGAGACCGCACGCTCCCTTGGTTTGAAAAATGATATCATCAAAGGGATTCTAGTCGCCGATGTGGTGAAAGCCACGCTTGCTGGCCGCACGATCGAAGGCCCTATCGTGATTGCTCCTGGTCATGCCAATGGAAGTGCCAGTCTCCCCCTCGGATACGGACAAGAGCTGAGTGGACCTGTCGCTAAGGGCGCCGGTTTTGATGCGTACCAACTCCGAACATCCACCACGGACTACCAGGCGAATGGACTCCAGCTTAAACGCACAGGGCGCACTCAGGAACTCGCCGTCACCCAGGAACACCAAGTGATGGAAGGACGTGACCTTGTCCGAGAAGCATCCGTCAACGAATTCAAAGAAAATCCTGCTTGGGTGAAAACCGTTGGAATGGATGCCCACATCCCGCCGAATCAAACATTTTACCCGAATCCAAAATTAGATGGCCAACACCAGTGGGCGATGGTGGTGGATCTCTCAACCTGCACGGGTTGCAACGCCTGTGTCACGGCTTGTACCGCAGAAAACAATATCCCGATCGTCGGCAAAGATCAGGTCATGAAAGGCCGTGAAATGCACTGGATCCGCGTGGATCGTTACTATACCGGTGAACCCGACGCCCCTGAATCAGTCTCCCAACCGATCGCCTGTATGCAGTGCGAAAACGCCCCATGCGAAACGGTCTGCCCAGTGAATGCCACCGTTCACAATGAGGAAGGTCTGAATGTGATGGCTTACAATCGTTGTATCGGTACACGGTACTGCGCGAATAATTGCCCCTACAAGGTCCGGCGATTCAACTTCTTCGATTACAACCAACGCGCCTTGGACAAGCTTTATTGGGGACCTCTGGCCCCCAAAGGGACCGAGGAGACGATCAAGCTCCAGAAGAATCCGAACGTCACCGTTCGGATGCGTGGAGTCATGGAAAAGTGCACGTTCTGCGTTCAGCGCATCGAAGATGCAAAGATCACAGCTCGGGTTCGTGCTCGCGACTCAGCCGATTTGAAAATTCCAACTGGAACTCTCAAAACCGCCTGCCAGCAAGCCTGCCCTGCCGAAGCGATCGTCTTTGGTGATCTGCTGGATGAATCATCGGAAGTGAAAAAATTGCGCGAACTTCCCCAGAACTACTCTCTTCTTGAATACCTCAATGTTCGTCCACGGCTGACCTATTTGGGAAGAATTCGGAATCCCAACCCGGCCATGCCCGGCGCCCGTACCCATTATGCACCTGCCCACGGCCATGCGGAGAAGCACTCCGCAGAAAAGAGCGCAGGTGCTTCCCACGAAACTCCTGCTCACCCGAAACAAGGGAGCCACGAATGAGAGCCGATAACCCATCCTCTCAAGCTGCTTTTGCGCAAGCCGCAGCGTATTTGGAGCGTCAACCGCTTGTGTCCAACCACCGGCCCTTATCGTGGATCACTCAACACGTCTGCCAAATCGTGGAAGAACGTGCTCCGAAGTGGTGGTGGATTCTGACCATTGTTTTCGGGGGCATGGCCACATTGGTACCAGCAATGCTGACCTACCTTGTTTCCACTGGAGTCGGAGTATGGGGCTTGAACGTCCCCGTTTGCTGGGCCTGGGACATTACGAACTTCGTGTTCTGGATCGGAATCGGCCACGCAGGAACTCTGATCTCAGCCATCCTTTTCCTTACTCGCCAAAAATGGCGCACCTCGATCAATCGTTCCGCAGAAGCGATGACCATTTTCGCCGTCATCTGTGCGGGAATCTTTCCAGCTTTTCACGTCGGCCGAGTCTGGATGGCTTGGTTTCTTGCCCCCATCCCGAACGCAAATGCCATCTGGCAAAATTTTCGGAGCCCACTCCTTTGGGACGTTTTTGCAGTATCCACCTACTTCACCGTTTCCCTGATTTTCTGGTACTTGGGGCTGATTCCAGATCTTGCCTCCCTTCGAGATCGTGCCACCACCCGACTTCGTCAGATGGTCTATGGTCTCCTGGCCTTGGGTTGGCGCGGGTCAAACCGTCACTGGACCCATTACGAAAAAACTTATCTGATTCTCGCGGGGATTTCGACCCCCCTCGTTTTATCTGTGCATAGCGTCGTTTCCTTCGATTTCGCTACTTCCATTGTTCCCGGATGGCACACCACCATCTTCCCTCCTTACTTCGTTGCAGGCGCCATCTTCGGCGGTTTCGCCATGGTTCTCACTCTTCTCATCCCGTTCCGTGAGATTTACCACCTTCACGACCTCGTCACCGACAAGCATATCGACAACATGTGTAAGATCATTCTACTTACCGGCTCGCTCGTCGGTTACGCATACTCGATGGAGTTCTTTATCGCTTGGTACAGTGGCAACCCCTTTGAGATCTACGCCTTCACGAACCGCGCCTTTGGCCCTTACTGGTGGGCGTACTGGGCGATGATCACCTGCAACGTCGCCGCTCCTCAACTTTTCTGGTTCAAGTACTGCCGCCAAAACCCCTGGGTTGTCTTAGCCATCGTAATGTTCCCCAATACGGGAATGTGGTTCGAACGATTCGTCATTATCGTCACCTCGATTCATCGCGACTTTCTTCCCTCCTCCTGGGGTTACTTCTCCCCGACTTGGGTCGATATAACTCTCTTTATCGGCACGATAGGTCTCTTCGTATTCCTTTTCCTACTCTTTGTCCGCTTCCTCCCGATCATCAACATGTTTGAAGTCAAGGGCATCACTCCTCAGGCCGACCCTCATACGGACGACACTAACGGCACTCATCACCACTCGCTTTCCACACATTCACATGGGGCTTCCCAGGTGCACGCATGAGCCAACCGACCTCATCTCTTTTTGGTTTGGGAGCAGAGTTCTCATCTGCCGGCGCACTTTTGGAAGCAGCAAAGAAAATTCATTCCCTTGGCTTTCGTAAGTGGGACGTGTACTCACCCTTCCCGATTCACGGAATGGATCACGCCATGGGTTTCCAGCGCTCTCGCGTGTCTCTCTTTTCCCTCATCGGTGGGTGCACGGGACTATCCGTAGCTTTCATTCTGATCTACTACACTTCCGCCATCAATTACCCCCTGATCGTCCAGGGAAAACCTTATTTCGCACTCGAGCCTTCCCTCCCGATCTTCTTTGAATTGACCATTCTCTTAACTGCGTTCGGCACAGTTCTCGGTCTACTCCTTTTAACACTTCTTCCGCGCCTTCATCATCCTGTTTTCAACTGGGATCGCTTTCAGCGTGCCACCGATGATGGCTTCTTTCTTGTACTGGAATCAACAGATCCCCGATTTGACACCACATCCTCGCGACAACTTTTGCAAGGCATCGGTGGCCTCTATATTACAGAAATCTTTCAGGATCCGGAAGAAACCCCGAATCCAGTTCGTCCGGAGACATCCTCATGAAGGGTTTTATTCGGATTTTCCTCGCCGTTTTTGGCGCCCTAGTTGTGGCGATCGTGGCTATCGCAGGATTTCGTGGGGACTTCACCCAGCGCACCCCGATCGAAATTTTCCCCGACATGGATCGGCAACCCAAATACAAGTCACAAACGCCTTCCCCACTCTTTACAGAAGGCAGAGTCGATCGCGTGCCCCCTTACGGAACGATTCCCTTCCATGTCACCACCGACCAGCCTTACCGCCTTACAGGGAAGATGGGAAATATGTGGGGAACGGGTATCCCGGTAACCGTAGATGAAAAGCTCCTCGCACGTGGACAGGAACGTTATCAAATTAACTGCCAAGTTTGCCACGGTGCGACAGGCGCAGGAAATGGGATCACCTCGCAATATGGACTGGTCGGAGCGGCCAGCTACCACCTCGACAAGTACCGGGAAATGGCCGATGGCGAAATTTTTAATACGATCACCCACGGGAAGGGTCAGATGGGACCGTATCATCATATCGACGTCAACGACCGCTGGGCGATCGTTGCCTATATCCGGGCACTCCAACTGGCGCAGAATGCGCCAGCAAAACTTCTTCCGCCGGATGTAGCAAACGCCGCCAAGAAACCATGAGCCATAGCCCTTCACATCTTCCTTCTGCAGAAAAACTTCGGCTGGAAAGTCTTGGCATCCTGCCCGTCCTTTTCCCGACGGTTGGCGTAATCGGTCTTATCTCCGCTTTTGTGTGGGGGCTGATGACAAACCCGATGCAGTTAGCGTTCTCCTACCTCTTTGCCTTCACGGTGGGATTTACTATTTGTGCAGGTGCGCTCTTTTGGACACTTCTTCACCATGCGCTGGATGCCGACTGGTCCGTCCTGATGCGCCGGATTCTTGAGTCGATAGCTTCGTGCTTTCCAGTCCTCCTTCTTCTGTTTCTCCCCATCATCTTCCTTTTCTCGAAAGAGCTTTGGCACTGGATGACCACCGATTTGTCGGAAGATCCACTCCTTGCATGGAAAAGACCGTTTTTGAATGAGCCGTTTTTTTATATCCGTTGCGGATTTTACCTCCTTTTCTTTTCACTAGCTGGACTGCTCTACCGGAATCTTTCCATGCGACAAGACTTGGATGGAGACCCCCGAATCACCCTTCGCCTTCGCCATACGGCCTATGGATTTATCCCTCTCTTTGTACTCTGCCTTACCTTTGCTGGATTTGATTGGCTGATGTCACTGGACCACCACTGGTACTCCACCATGTGGGGAGTCTACCTTTTTGCCGGTTGTGCCCAATCCTCGATGGCGATTCTGATTTTGATCACGAATGGCCTTGTCCGCACGGGACACCTTAAGGGTCTCTTCACGGTCGAACATAATCATATCATGGGAATGCTCCTTTTCGCCTTCACCACCTTCTGGGGATATATCTCTTTTAGCCAATATTTCCTGCAGTGGTATGCAAACATCCCAGAGGAAACATGGTTCTTCGTATACCGCAATACCGGCAGTTGGTACTGGTACTCTATCTTTCTGGTTGTGGGTCACTTCTTCATCCCCTTCATCCTCCTTCTGACCCAGCCGGCAAAAAGAACTCCATGGCGCATCTGTAGCACGGCCGTTTGGGTAGTCGGCATGCACTGTGTGGACATCTACTGGATTATCATGCCGAATCTTCAGCTTCAGGAGTCGAGACATGCCGGTCATGTGGCCGCTACCACAGGCTTCCACCCGCATCTCCTCGATCTTCTTGCCCTTGTCGGTGTCTTGGGAATCCTCGGTCACACGGTTCTCTGGCTCCTTTCCCGTGGTTCGATTTTCCCCGCCCGCGACCCGCGTCTACGGGATAGCTTGGCGGTGACCAACTGGTTATGAGCGAATCCTCCCACTCCATTCATCAGAGACGCCACCCCTACCTGCCAGGGCTTTGGCTCGCAGCAGGCTTCCTGGGGTTAGCCAGTATTGCCTTTTTGCTTCGGCCACTAGGAGTAACCCCTTCCACAATCACCCAATCGGCTGCAAAAGTTCGCCTCGAAAAATTGTCAAAACTCCGAACAGAACAAGATTCGGCAGTCACCACATATGGTTGGGTCGATAAGTCAAAAGGTGTCGCCCACATTCCGATCGCTCAAGCCATGGAGCTGGTCGTTCCCCAGCTCCGCTCAAATCCACCGCGCCCCGCATATCCCATCACCACCATCCAACCTTCGGCCATATCCGCTGCTGGTGCGCCTCTTTACCCGGGCTTGCCTGCTACGGAACCAGTCGCAGCAACACCCGCCGTAAAAGTGGACGGAGGGGCCACTCCAGCCCCTTCCCCCTCCGCAGTAAAAAAATAATCATGAACTCCCCGACTCCATCAGTCTGTAAAGCCAACTCTTCCGCAGGAATCCTGCTGATCGGTTCGGTCAGTTGGGCCTTACTTGGAGCAGGTCTCCAAGTTCTCGCAACCATACAATTGCTGGTTCCTTCGCTCGCCTATCTCCTTCCTATTCCTTGGATCGGATATGGCCATCTAGCCCCGCTTGTGTCCTTTCTTTTTACTTACGGTTGGATCTCTTCTGGGTTCCTCGGAGTTCTGCTGATTTTGATCCCAAGGATTTCAGGAATACCCTTTCGGTACGGACGCCTCCTGACCAGTGCGGCAATCCTCTGGCAATTCGCTGTTCTTGTTGGCTTGGCTGAAATTCTTTGGAATGGATCCACGGGTCTCCTCTCCCTGCCTTTCTCGAGATCCGTGAGCGTCCTATTCTTCATCTCTTTCCTAATTCTTGGAACTGGTCTCACCCGTGGTTTAGGACGCTCCTGGAAAAGTGGCCCTCTACTTCCTCGGCTCTACCTATTGGGCGGACTGATTGCCTTCCCATTGGGACTAGGCACTGCCGAGCTTCTTCTCCGAGGAAGTCTGGCCCCGGGCGCCCTTCAGATCATCATGCAGTTTGCATGGCACTCTTTCCTTCATCATCTGTGGCTGACTCCTTTGGCTCTAGTTTTACTCTTTCAACTTCTACCTGCTCTCACGGGGCGCGCAGCGGGTAGCCTCTCCCTTGGGATCCTTTCATGGGTTGCAACGATCACTTTGGGCGGATGGATTGGCAACAGCTTGGCAAGTGAAGGACCCATGCCCTCCTGGCTACAAAGTGCAGGGGTTGTCGCCACTCTCCTTCTTGGAGTCGCTGTTCTAGGCAATACTCTTCTCTTCAAACCCCTTCTTGAAGGAAAATGGGAGGAGTGTCGGCGCCAAGTTGCCCTCCGCTTTTTCGCTGTCGGCTTCTGGTCATACTTCGCTTCATATGCATGGATAACGTTTCTGGCCTTGCCAGGAGTTCGGCAAACAACCACGTTTACCATGGTCGGCCAAGCCACTCAGGCGCTGCTCCTTTTCTCCTTCTACGGAAATGTTCTCGCTGGCGCCATCTATGCCCTCTTGCCCGCCTCTCGATCGATGGGATGGCCTAGCCATCCTGCGCTCGCATACCACTTCTGGTTCACCACTTTAGGCGCTGCTCTACTGGCCTCTGCTTACGCACTTGCTGGCATCTTTCAAGGTTTGGCCCTGAATGATCCCGGCGTTCCTATGTCCACGATCTCGAGTTACCTCCGACCATTCCTCGTGATTGTTTTGGCAGGTCAACTTTTCTGGTGGATAGGCCAGTTGGCATTTTCCTCCATCTTCTTTGCCAGCCTCCTCAAGCTCTTCCCTTCCGTTGCGCCTGTCGCTGTTTTTCCTGCAAATCGTGATATCCCGAACCATCCCCTCCACCCAGCCCACCACTAAAACGATGAAATCCAGCCAAGCTCTCGTTCTTGTCTTCCTCGCTCTTCTTTTTGCCTGGGCAGGACAAGTCGCGCTCGGTTTCTTCCAGGTAGGGAGATTGGAACCCATTCTCAACGAAGAGACCAACTATCCGGCTCCCCCGACCCCCTCAGGCCTTGCTCAAACGGGCGCTCGCGTTTTTGCCAGCCAAGGCTGTCTCGAATGCCACTCCCTTTCTGTCCGAGGTCCTTCGGGCTCTGCTGATCTAACTCGGGGTTGGGGCCCAAGACGCACCGTTCCGCGTGATTACCTCTTCCGTGAACCCGCCCTCATCGGATTATCCAGAATCGGTTCTGATCTTTCGAATGTCGGATTGAGAGTC
The DNA here is from genome assembly GCA_945878585.1 of Akkermansia muciniphila. GTDB lineage: Bacteria > Verrucomicrobiota > Verrucomicrobiia > Methylacidiphilales > Verrucolacustridaceae > Verrucolacustris. Next base: position 24,557 of record CAMDXQ010000003.1, on the reverse strand, counting down.
CCAGAATCCAAGGATTTACTGATGCACCTCTACAACCCACGCCAAAGAAATCCAAACTCGACCTGCCCCCCTCATCCTTGGCTGTTTGATTCCTCTTTGGCCGGACCATCGATTGAAAACGAAGCTCTTTCAGTCCCAACCCGGGATTGGAAGCAATTATTACCAAGCTACGAGGCCAAAGCTCTGGTGGCTTATCTCCAATCTCTACGTACCGACTATGCGTTGCCGGAGGCCCCACTCAAATGAACCCATCTGAACTACCTTCCGTCTCCCAAGCCCCAACCGAGCGTCATGCTCCCATTCCTGGGTGGATCCTGGGTCTGGGGGTAATTCTCTCCTTCTGGGCGGGAGGATATCTGTTCTTTTATAGCGGCGGATTTCGAGGGGATGTCTACGACCCAAGCCAAATTACCTGGGGCCCCGTCAATACAGGACCTGTTGCCCCACCCGATCCAAAGGTGATCGGCAAACGTCTTTACACGGCAAACTGCGCCCAATGCCATCAAGCAACTGGATTAGGCCAAGTCGGTGTCTACCCTCCTTTGGCCGGCTCGGAGTGGGTCCTGGAATCTAAGAACAGACTGATTTCGATACTTCACAAAGGAATCGCGGGACCTATCAACGTGAAGGGTGTTTTATACAACAATAATATGCCGGCATGGGGTGATGGGGCCCCGGTCCCATTAAAGGATGACCAAATCTCGGCCATTCTAACCTATATCCGGAGTGAATGGGGAAACAGCGCAGGCCCGATTACCCCAGAGGAAGTTGCCACCAAACGCAAAGAGCTTGTGGGCATGACAAATCCTTGGAATGAAGCAGGGTTGCTTGCGTTGCCTGCAGATTCCGCCACTCCCCCACCCGTTCCGACCAGGAAATAATTTACTGCCCTTTTTGTGATGGTCGCAAAGAGGTCTGAAACTCCGACTCCCCTTGGATCTTCTGGAACATCGGTTCTGTAGCAATCTTCTCCCTCATCGGCAAACCACCGAAACGAATGGCATCCTTTAGATATCGGTAAAACTCTAATCTATTCCCAATCGCCATAGAGAACTTGGCCATTCCCAGCTTTAGATCAGCATCCTCTGGAGAAAGTTTCTCAAGTTTCTTCCCGTACTCAATCGCTTCAGGAAGACGATTCTGAGCGGCATAATAGTTCACAATATCCCTAAGTATCTCCGAATTGGTCGGAAAGAGTGATCCTCCTTGAACGACAAAGGGGTCGGCTTTTACAAGATTTCCTTCTTCCGAGTACTTTCCAAGAATTTGCTGAAAAAGCTTGGGATCCTTCGAGGAGTTTTTCCATTGCTGCTCTAAAGCGGCAATCTCCTTTCCTAAGGCTATTTTCCTTTCGCAATTACCCAAAAGCATCACAAGCAACCCGTTATTTGGATCTGCCTTGGATGCCCTTTCCAGAATATCCCTTAACTCAGGAGCCCTCTTCTGTTGCATGAGTAGGTCAGTGAAATTGTTCAGTGTTTCAGTGTTGCCAGGCCAAAGCTCCAATGCCTGCCGATAAGCTTTCTCGGCAGCTTCAGGCATTTTTCTCCATTTATAGATATTCCCGCCAGTATTTCTTAATTTGGAAAACGACCGTTGCGCATCAATATCATCTTCAAAGCGAGGGTCTCCCTTTAGATGATCGATGTATTCTCGCCAATACTTCATATCCCCTTCTACCTGTTCAGGGGTCAAGAATGGAACCGGGTCCTTTTTAATTTCGTAACACAAACCATGAGGAACTGCATTCGGATAAGACCATTCCATGGGAAAACTTTCTTCGACAAAGAAACGCCTTTGGTCCTTGTTTCGCTGCCAAATCCACTCCCCAACCATCGAATTCAGTACAGTCGGGTCTGAGTTTGGGTCTGGAGCAGTCAGATCCAGTTGTCTCCTTTCAATAGCCCCTTGATAAATTGCCATAATATCCTCTTGGCGAGGCAGGACGAGGGGCGCTTGGGGGAAATGTTTGTCACGACCAAGCCACTTATCCACCCAACCCCGGGGGGTAGGTCGTTCTGTTGAATAGTGATTCCGAATGTATTGATTATAAAAAGCATCGGCTAAGGCGTTTTGGGTGATGATGTAAAGATCACGCCGGTCGAAATTCGGGTCCCTTTTATGTTTCTTGGGTTCAAAACTCTCCGACAAAATCATATAAGTAGGAACGAATCGACCCGGGTCCGTCCCCCCAAATACGAAGCTGTCCGGCGGCAAATCAGCCAACATATCGCGCCCGTACATCCAGCCAAACCAGTGGTCCCGCTGACTACAAAATGTCAGATTCTGGCGAAAACTGAATGCAGCAATTCCCCCTACCAGAAGCAGGGCAACCCCATAACTGATTCCTGGGCTCTTCGAAAAGCGCTCAAGAGCCAACCCTGAGCCTAATCCAGCCAGTAAAACGAAAAAGGCATGCGAAAACCCGAGATAGGGCATGTAAAGTAACCAAGCCGCCTCGTCTGCTCCAGCTTGATCAAAAGCAGGCTGAAGAAAACCGGCTAAAAGAAAACCCAAGGCAACGACTTGAATCCAGGAGCGAACCGGTTGAGGAAGAGCACCTAAAAAGCCAACCGCAGCGACCAAGGCCAAAATGCCCAGCGGACTAAAGTTGGAGACGATCTTTCGCCAATAGAGCTGGGAAAACTTGCCCAAAGTCTCACGGAAAGATGGAGGTAGTGGTGTTCCCGGTAGAGGAACAGGACTCTGCAACAACTCAGGGGGAGTTGCCCCCATGGCCTTGCCTACCGTCTTCAAGAGCTGATCGGAGAGTTTACCGGAATATTGACTTCGATTCACCGAATAGAAAAACCCCTCTTTCGTGCTAGTGAAGCCCCAATTCATCGGAGGATTGGTTTCTGAGGCAAGCGGCATATAGGCGTAAGGAGAAAGGCCAACCGCTACACCAAGGAGAACGAGGGCGCCTGTCCTCCAATGGGTGAGTTTTCGCCTTACAACAAGCCAAATCACTAAACCAGCACCTACGCAGTAGAGAAATCGAATGGAAGAGTGCCAGGTCGCTGGATCGCCGGAAATACTTCCAAACCCCCAATAGACCAAGGCGGCTGCAAGGCTTAAGTAGAGCAATCCCTCCGCTAGCAGTTCCCTTCGCCTCAACAACATCACAAGCAAAGGGAGAGGCGCCAATGCAATCATCAAATGGTGATTACTCATTCCCAATGCAAAGAAAAAAGCAGACCATGCGAGACCGTTGGTCCAAGCCGGTTCCCGGACCCAACGGTAAAGAACCCAAAGATAGAGAGTAACGACCAGAACGTGCAGACCATAAACCTCCGCGATTACGGCCTGAGACCACATCGAAACGCTGAAAGCGAGGGCTAGAGCCCAACCCACGGAAAGGATTTGAGCAAGTCGATCTCGAATCCCCGCCCATCTCATCGAGTTACATAGAATCAGTCCAACGATTCCAACAGAAAGAGCGGTACAGAATCCGGAAAACAAATTTACTTCCCATGCTCCATTGCCAAACGGGAAGAGCTTGAAAATATGAGCCCCGATCGTCCACAGAGGATACCCCGTGGGATGGGGCACTCCGACATGGACAGCGGCGGTCAGAAATTCACCTGAATCAAGAAGACCAACATTGGGTTGTGCTGTTACGAAATAGACAACCTGAGAAACAAACCAAGCCGCACCTGCAGCAATCCAATCCACGCGATCAAAGGGCCAAGACCAGCGCTGTGTGAAAGAGGTCGATTCACTCTGCTTCATGGGAAAATCCTCCGAATCGCTAGTTGAAAGACCCTTTTTGCTGCCTCGATAGCAATCGGAGTCGACATCTTGGAATCCCCTTGGCGACGTTCGGTGAAAACGATGGGTACTTCCACAATCTTAAATCCTGATTGCCATGCAAAGAAGTGAAGTTCGACTTGGAAGCCATACCCTTGGGCAGTGAATTTCTCCCAATTCAACTCCTCCAATACCCGACGCCGGATTGCTTTAAAGCCACTGGTCGGATCGGTCATAGGCAAACCGGTCAAACTCCTAGCATACCATCCTCCAAAAGTACTGATCCAAAGCCGGCTTTGGGGCCAATTCAGAATTCGTATTCCATTCAAGTAACGTGACCCGACTGCAATATCTGCCCCCTCACTGAGAGCCGCCAAAAGTCGCGGTACATCCGCCGGATCGTGTGACAGGTCGGCATCCATCTCTACGACAGCATCGTAACCCATTTTTAGAGCCCACTGAAATGCCGCACGATACGCTGAGCCTAAACCCGCTTTCCCGGGACGCTCCAAGATATGAACTCGTTTACCGTACATTGAATGGCTTTTAACTTTGCCAGCTGTTCCATCCGGTGATCCGTCATCCACAACAAGAACATCAATAGTAGGGGCTTTTCCCAAGACTTCGTCGAGAGCGAGCTGGATCATCTGAGACTCATTGTAGGTAGGCAAAACAACCAAGGGCTTCCCGAGCTTCTCATGACGAACATTTTTTTCTTTCACCACGAAAGGAGTTTTTCGGGTGTTCGCTTGAATCGGCTTATCGAATTCCAGATCCTCCCCTTCCCACCATTTTTTCCAAGTGGTAGCAGACGTTGTAAAACGCAGATAAGCACTTCCACCGAAAACCAATATCCAACTTCCAAGACCAAGACCCAGAGAAAGGGAAACCCAAATTGGAGGAGAAAATACAAAACTCACTTCCCGAGCCCCCTCTCCGATCCGGATGCCGGTAAATGCGACAGCTACCCTACGCAGATCGCTCCTTATTCCATCCACAAAAACATGCCAATCGGGATGCCAAGCCTGGGTCAACATAAGCCATCCTGACTGCCCTTGAGGTGAAATCTTGCAAACATTAGGCCCTTCATGTCGGCAAGTGGATGAATCCAATAAGCGGAAAGGCTCGCCTTCCTTATCTCGGAACCCCGGAGTCAGCTCCACTTCCCCATTCTCAGGATTCATGATCCCAGCCAAGGACGGATCGTTTATCTCAATTCCCGGAATTTCCACTGGCAGGAAGTAAAGACGAACCAACCCTAGATCTGCGCCGCAATACTCAAATCGCAAAGGAGGGATAGAGACATAGTTTTTCGCAATGAAACCTGGAGCCAACGAATTGGGGTTTTCAAGAATTGTGAAAAACGAGTTTTCAAACACGGTTGGGTACTGCTGTTTGAATGCAGCCTGGAGTTGCTCCGGTGTATCGACATCCTTTCGATCTAAAAGAATATACCTGACGCCCTGTAAGCTTAATGAAACCTTCATGAGATCTGCATTTGCCCCGCCCGCATCCTGAATCGCTCGAACCCCTTTGCTCATAAAGTAGGCTTGAAACGCTTCGGTGGAGATTGGCCGACCCGTCAGTTGGGGTAATTGGGTGTAAAAATATCGGCCAGAAAGTGGCAAAATAGATCCTGGTTTCTGCTGGTTTTTTAGGAAGGCTGCTGCCTCAAGGAAACTTTCGTAAGTACCCACCTCCAGTCCTGGCTTGAAAAACTTGCCGTAATACGGTGTGAAATCGAGTGCAGCAACAATCATGACGACAGGTGGAAGCCAACTTCTCGTCTTTCCAGGACAAAACCGTGTAATGGCAATTCCGCCTACTCCTGCAAGACAAAAGGCCCCACCTACTTGCCAGAAAGACCATGGGGCACGGACGGTCCCTGCCAAAGGAATCAGTTCAAAGAGTCGAAAACCCGGCAGAAACATATAAACCGCCAAAGCGATCGCAAATGTCGGCCACTTCCATTTTCCGTTCGGCCAGATCAAAGCAAGAACAGCGATTGGGCCCAAGGCACTGATCCAAAAGATGGGCAGAACCCAGTCCTGAATTCCCTGAGCCGATTTTAGAAACTCCATAATTCCGCCGAATCCGCTGCGTGGCCCCAAGCTGAACCACTGGATGAGCAGGAAGAGCAAAATAAAAAGTTTGAGAGGGCCATCCAGATTCGATTCGGAGCCCCTGCGACGAACCTCAAGAGCCACAGCCGTGGCAAGGACAACGATGATCCCCAAGTAGAAACCACCCTCATCCACGGTGAAATTACTAGGCATCCCCTGCATCAGTAAGCCCCCTCGATCAAACCAGGAGAGCGGGGCTTTAATGGAAAAGCTAGATTGCCAGCCAAGGAGCGGGTCACTGGAAAAAAGAGTCATCCGACTAGCCTCTCGAAGTCCGGGGAGTTGAGGAAGGATGCCCAAAAAAAGAAAAATACCCCCAGCAAGAAGACAACCCCTGATTAGAGGCATGGTCTTGTGCGGATATCGGAAGTGAAGCCAAACGGCTAATCCAAGAGCTACTGGGGCAAAGACAGCGGTGATTTTATTAAAAGTAAGGCTCATAGCGGCGACCGATAATGCAATAACCACAATTCCTCTTCCTGAGTTTCGAGTGGCAATTTCCAATAGCCCCCAACCGATCAGAGGCGGGTACGGCATGGAGAAAATAACTGGCATATGTTCATTTCCAGCAAGCCGGAGAGCGGCCTGCGGTCCAAGTGCATAGAGAAATGCGGCAATCCAACCTGCACGTTCGTCACCAGTAAGGCGTCGGATAAAGGCAGACATCAAAACTCCTGAAACTGCGAGGGCGAGGAACCCAAGCACCTTGCAACCCACGATTGGATTGGTGAAGGCTCCCCCAAGAACCATCCAAAACATCGTCAATGCGGTTCCCGCCAATGGCGCGGTGGGGGCTCCCCCAAGATAGTTCGGCGTCCACCAAGCAAAACCCTTGTTTACAACCATCAAGTCCCACAAATCCTTCGCCTTGGCATAGTTAGCTAAAAGCTCTTGGTTGGAGGGACCATTTTGAAGCCAGAAAAACCCAAAAACCGCTAAAAAAACAAAGAACAAACCTTTTTCCAGCCAAGGCTGTTCGGCTCGGGAGCTTTTACTCATCAGCAAATTAGGCTAGGAAAGAGGATGCTCACAAACAAGGCATCTTCCCTTAAAATAAATTCGGCCAAGGGGACCCAAGGATATTTTGATGAAAAGACCCAAACCTTTCTATGGGTATCCGCTTGTCTCCTCGGATTAGCAATTTTTTTAGGTGATGGCATGGGCTCTCTGACCTCCAAAGTCTTTTTATTGGCTTCCACATTGTTTGCCGCGATAGCCCCATGGAAGATCGACAGCAAGATTTTCGAATCTTTCATAAGGGTTTTTTTGGTGGCTCTACTGATTTTAATGTTCGCTCTTCCAGTCACTAGAATTCCGGGATACTACCTTCAATCGACTTCTCAGTCTGAGATTCCTTATTGGTTAGGACTTCGCTCTCTTGCCGCTACCGCAGGGATCTTGTGTTGGTTTCATACTGGACGCAGCGCAAAGGCATTATTCTCAGCATGTTGTGCCGTGCTGTTTCTCGCAGGATTTTGGACCTTACGGGCATCGCCCCACCCTGCGATTGATGTTTTTAGCTTCTTCGAGGCAGCCTCATCCGAACTCTCCAAAGGAGGCAACCCCTACGGAATCTTGATGCCTAATATATACGGCCCGAACACCAATCTATACGCCCCGGATCTCCTGCAAGGCGACAGCCTGAAGTTTGGGTTCCCATATCCGCTTACCACACTTCTGGCTGGATGGCTGGGTAACCTTCTTTTTCCTGATTATCGATTTGCTTTTCTTGCTCTTTACGTCCTTGCCGCATTTTTCTTAGGCCTCCAAGGAGAGGTGGAGAAAAAGATTGCCCTGTTAGCACTCTTTTTTCCACGTCTTGAATTTATTTTCGAACAAGGATGGTCCGATGGCTTGAGTGGCGCTCTTTTTCTCGGAACAGCGACTCTTTCGACCCGAATACCAGGAGCGATACTTGCCGGACTATGGATCTCTTCAAAACAGTATCTAATTCCTTTTGTCCTCCCATGGATGAGCCTTTACCAACAAGAAAAGATGCGGTCGGTTGTTTGCTTGTCGACTGTCGGACTTCTTTACTTCTTGCCGTTATTCAGCGAGCCCCAGGCGTACTTCTGGTCCACTTTTGGGCTTCAGATCGTGCAACCATTCCGTCCTGATAGCCTTAGCTACTTGTTTGGCCCGCTCTATTTGTTAACCGCAGGAGTTTTCTTATGGTTTTTAGGGCTCTTTTTTCGAATAAAGAACATCCTCAAGGAGCGCAAGCTAACTCCGCATTCGGCATTGGAAATTGTATTCTGGCTCCTTTGGGCTTTTTTTATTTTCAACAAGCAGGCCTTCGCAAATTATTATTTTAGTCTCTATTTATTAACACTATTTACAGCAGGAGCATTTTTATCGCGCAAAGGGAGAGCATGAAAACGTTGATTCTTATTGTTGCCTACGAGGCGGAAAATCATATCCAGTCTGTCCTTTCCCGTATTCCTTGGTCCCGGTTGAAGGGACAAGGACAAGTGCTCGTGCTGGATGACGCCTCTAGCGACAAGACCTCTGATTTAGCAGCCACTTGGACGCCTCCAAAAAACGCCTGGCCCATCCAAGTTCTCAAGAATCCGGTCAATCTAGGATATGGAGGAAACCAGAAGATTGGATATGGCTATGCAATCCGACACAACTTCGATCATGTCGTGCTTCTTCATGGGGATGGACAATATGCACCTGAATTCCTTCCCGAAATGATGGATCCGCTAATAAAAAAACAGGGGGATGCAGTTTTTGGATCGCGAATGATGAATCGGCGCTCTGCGTTAAGTGGTGGGATGCCGTTTTACAAATGGGTCGGCAACCAGATCGTGACAAGCCTTGAGAACCGCATTCTGGGCGCTTCCCTTAGCGAGTTTCACACGGGATATCGGGCTTATAGTTGTGCGCTCCTTCGGAGAATTCCGTTCGAACTCAATACCAATAATTTCCATTTTGACACCGAAATCATCATTCAGATCATGAAGTCGGGTGGAAGCATTCGTGAGATTTCTATACCGACTTATTACGGATCTGAGATTTGCCGCGTGAATGGATGGAAATACTGCTGGGGGTGCCTGAAGAGTTGTCTCGAATCATGGTGCACAGATGCTGGGATTTTCTACGCGAGAAGATTTGATATAATTACCAAGGGTGATGGCAGATACGTTTCAAAACTTCACCTTAATGGGTCCTCTCATTCCGAGGCAATCAAGCAAGTAGAGCCGGAATCAAGAGTCATTGATCTTGGGGGGGGAAATGGATGGATCGGAAAACATCTCGTCCAAGAGAAAGATTGCCAAGTGACAATATTAGACGAAGAGATTCACACAGATCCCATCCCAGGAATTACCCTCCAAACTCATGACTTAAACAAGCCACTTCCACCTTTAGGACCGACTGAGGTTATTCTTCTTCTGGATGTTTTAGAACACCTTGACAGACGTCGCCAAAGAGAACTTCTTGGAGAGATTCGAACTGCATACCCACAGTTACCCAAACTCCTCATCACAGTTCCTAACACCTCTTTTCTTCCCCTACGTATAGTCTTTCTCCTTACGGGAAGACTTAATTATGGACGTCGTGGAATCCTTGATGAAACACATCGATTCCTGTTTTCCCGCCATTCCCTCAAGGAACTATTGAATGACAGCATGTTTTCCATCACTTCTCTCAAGGGATTACCCCCACCATTTGGACTTCTACCTCTGCCGGAATGGGTAACTTCGATCTTGGGACCGCTTGCAAATTCCTTAGTTGGCTTTTTTCCTGGTCTTTTCGCCTATCAATGGATTTGTGTTTCAACACCTATGCCCTCCGGCGATTCGTTGCTCGGCAGAACAAAGAGCTTCACCTAAACTTTCGAATACTAAATTAAACTAGAATCAAATATGCGTCACGAATCTAGGTACCGAGTTTCAGACAGTGGAAGCGCTAGGGTTTCCTGGGAGAGAAGAGTGGCTACGGGAAAACTCTTTTCTTGGGACAAAAAACACTCCTGCTCATGCATGGCTCGGGGATAATATACTTCGGTTTGAACCCCCTCATTGGCCAGTTTTTCTCGAAGCTCATCTCTTTTTCCCTGCCCATGCATACGAATCACAAACTGGTTCCAAGTGTGCTCCCCCTCGCCTGAGTGACAGGAAAAAGGCAAAAGAATAGTTCCTGGCTTAAAGTCCCCGACTTGTCTCTGCCCTTGGCACACGCAGGAACTAAGAGGCATGATTGCGCTCCATCTCTCCTGTAACGCCTGAAGCAGCTTTCCTGCGTTTTGACGTCTTTTTCCTAAGGCTGAGCCCAAGTGTTGTAGCTTTACCCGCAAAAAAGCGGCCTGAAGCTCGTGAAGGCGGAAATTCCCACCGATCATTTCATGGAAGTATTTCTGTTTAGCTCCGTGAACTCGCAGCTTTCGTATCTTTTCCGCCAAAGAGGCATCCTTCGTCGTGATCAATCCCCCTTCCCCAAGTGCCCCAAGGTTCTTAGTGGGGAAAAAGGAGAACGTCCCAATCGTTCCCATGGTCCCAGCCTGACGCCCCTTATCTTTGGCTCCCAAAGCCTGGGCCGCGTCTTCAATCACTGGGATACCATGTTTTTCAGCCGCACTCAAAATCGGATCCATGTCGGCACATTGACCAAAAAGATGTACGGCAATGATGGCCTTTGTTTTAGGACCAATTTTGGCGACCACCTGATCCGCGCGAAGGTTGTAGCAACACTCAGCGCTATCCACAAAAATCGGTTTGCCCCCCAATCGGGCGACTGCTCCCGCGGTTGCAAAAAAAGTGTAGGTCGGACAAAGCACCTCATCCCCAGGCCCGACTCCCACCGCTTGAAGAGCTAAAAGTAGTGCATCCGATCCATTCGAAACACCGATCGCGTGAGGAACTCCAATCCAACTAGCGATCTCACGTTCAAAAGCTTCAACTTCAGGTCCTAAAACAAACCGCCCGCTATTCAAAACACGTTGAAAAGCAGCTTCCAGCTGCGTCCGATAGGGAGCGTGCTCTGCGACCAAATCGAGCATTGGAACCTTCATAAGAAGCTTATTGTAGGGAAGAAACCCCAAGACTAAACCCCAAAAAGATTCCTTCCGAAGGATTGCCCTCACCCCACGATCTAGGCAGTTTCTGGTTATGGCCACTGTCAACGGATCCAAGTTCATTGTCCATGGGGGAAAATCGATCCAAGGCGAGATCGAGCCTCAAGGGAATAAGAACGAAGCCATGCCCCTTATGGCCGCCGCCTGTTTAACCGATCAATCCATCACTCTGAAAAATATTCCCCAGATCGATGATGTCCGTTTGATGGAGGAGATTCTTGTCGAACTAGGACTCTCCTCCAACGAATCAGACTCAACGGATGTTCGCCGCACTTTAACCCTGCAAGCCAAACAGAGTCCAAAATCCACCATTCATCCGGAACTAGGGTCCCGTCTGCGCGGTTCAGTCACTTTGGCTGGCCCTCTTCTCGCACGCACAGGTGAAGTGACCCTCCCTCGGCCTGGTGGAGACCGAATCGGACGCCGGCGACTCGACACTCACCTCCAGATCTTCTCCGCCTTGGGCGCACAGATCACAGACACCCGCGACGGAATTCAGATTAAAGGAAAAAAACTTAAGGGAGCTGACATCCTGCTGGATGAAGCCTCAGTCACCGCGACTGAAAACGGACTCTGCGCAGCAGCATTGGCTGACGGAATCACTGTTATCCATAACGCTGCGAGTGAGCCCCACGTTCAGGCCCTAGGCAACCTTCTGAATGCAATGGGCGCAAAAATCTCTGGCATCGGAACAAACACCCTTTCGATCGAAGGGGTCAAGTCTCTCAAAAGCGCCACACATCGAATCAGCGCTGACTACCTGGAAGCAGGATCTTTCCTTGCCCTAGCCGCCGTCACCGGGGGCAAGCTAAAAATCAAAAATACTGCGCCTCAGAATATGCGGATGATTCTCCAAACATTTGGACGGCTCGGCATCCGCACCGAGATTCACGGGCAGGACATTCTTGTACCCAAGAACCAGTCACTGGAGGTCGAAAAGGAGTTTGGCGGAGCAGTTCCGCACATCGCCGACGCACCATGGCCGGGCTTTCCAGCCGATATGACCTCCGTTGCACTTGTCACAGCCACCCAGTGCAAAGGAACTGTTCTGATTCACGAAAAACTTTTCGAATCTCGCCTTTTCTTTGTCGATGGTCTTCTCGAAATGGGCGCCCGGATCATTTTGTGCGACCCTCACCGGGCCGTCATTCTTGGCTCCGACAAGCTTCATGGCGCGAAACTCGCCAGTCCCGACATCCGGGCCGGCATGGCCCTACTCATCGCGGCTCTTTGTGCCGAAGGGGAATCAGAGATCCGAAACATCACCCAGATCGATCGTGGTTTCAGTCGCATTGAAGAACGTCTCAAGTCCCTTGGTGCTCAAATTGAGCGGAAGTAAAAGAAGTTACCCCAGGGGGATTCGAACTCTTTCTCGCTTGCGAAAACAGTTTACCTCGCGATAACCCACCTCTTTCACTAGGGACACCGCGCGTCCAAATTCATGCCCCACCTCCTGTGGTGCGTGTGCATCGGAAGAAATGAGAATCGGAATATTTCTTTTCAATGCCTCTTCCAAAAAGACTTTGGACGGATAAATCTCCATCACCTCCTTGCGAAGACCTGCCGTGCTGACCTCCATCGCGACTCCCGCAGCCTCAATCGCATCGAGAGTATCTTTATAGAAAGGTCGGAGATCCCCTTGGGGGCGATGACCGAATTTTTTTACTAAATCAGGGTGGGCCATGAAATCAAAGAGCCCGCTTCCCACTGCCTGAGTCATGGCCTTGAAATATTTAGCCCACACTTCCTCCACAGGTTGATCTTTCCAGCGGGATAGTTTCAAAGGATTATCCACATCCCAATCGGGTGTGATGTAGTGGACTGCACCGATGAAATAGTCGAAGTCAGCCTTTTTGGCCAATTCCCGAATCCACCCTTCCTTTCCTGGGATAAAGTCACATTCAAGCCCCAAACGAATCGGGAGTTGTGGAAACTCACTTCTTGCTTCCTCTACGAGTCGCAAATACTCGGGGAAATCCGTCAAATCCATCCTCCAATCATCAAATTTGACTGGCATCGGGTTGTGCTCTGAGAAACCAATTTCTTTGAGCCCTTTTCGGACTGCCTCTGCCGCATATTCCCTCGGATGCCCAACGGCGTGTCCACAAAGTGGCGTATGCATGTGGTAATCAAAAAGCATGTCTATTACTAACTCCTAGGTGCATTTAGCCAAAGCATCATTTTCCATGCACCTATCTCAAACACCTCTAAAAACTACATTACAGGTGACTGTCCATCAATACTTTATGTTTTTTTATTACCCCCAGCCTATATGATGATCAATAACTTCCATCACCAACTTTCGATCACAAGGTAAGGAGTCAAAAATTTCAGGGTAGCGTTGCTCAAAGGACGATGTTTCGGCATCATCTTGAGATGGTCTCCTTAGCCAAAACACACCTTCCACCACCACGTCTAAAATCAACCCTAGCGAGCTTTCGCAAACTGCGGGTTCTTGTTGTCGGGGACCTGATGCTCGACGAGTTTATCTATGGTCGCGTTTCCCGCATCTCCCCCGAAGCTCCCGTTCCTGTTGTTCATGTCGAAAGAGAACAGGCCTATCCCGGTGGAGCCGCCAACGTCGGTCGGAATCTTGCCGCGCTCGGAATCCATGCCGAATTAAGCGGCGGAATTGGACAAGACCCCGCTGGACAAAGACTCCTTACCCTTCTGCGACATGGGAAAATCGGAACTTCCGGAATCTGCCGCTCTAATAAATTTCCAACAATTTTAAAAACTCGCATTCTCGCAAGACAACAGCAAGTGGTGCGAGTCGATCGTGAAGAACCATCTCATCTAACCCCAAAAGAACGGGAAGCTGTCCTTAAGAAAGCTCTTCATGTTCTTCCCCGATGCGACGCTGTGATCCTTGAGGACTATGGCAAAGGATTGTTCGACCAAGCTTTTGTCGACGCTCTTCTCACTGCCGCCCAAAATAAAGGAATTCCCACAGCAGTCGATCCTAATATCCATAACCCTCTCGATTGGCATGGTGCCACTTTGGTGAAACCAAACCGGGTGGAGGCATTTGGTGCCATCGGACAGCCCGATTCATCTCGCCCCGAAGACTGGATTGCAGCTGGCGAAGAGCTTCTCCTTCGTTGGTCGTGCCGCTACCTCCTTCTCACTTTAGGAGAACATGGAATGATTCTTTTTCAGCCTCATACTCGGCCCTTTGCAATCCCAAGCCGTGCCCAAGAGGTCTACGATGTCTCGGGTGCTGGTGATACCGTAATTACCCTTCTCGCTTCAGGTCTCGCCGCAGGCCTGAGCGGTCCAGCTGCTGCAGAAATAGCTAACTTAGCCGCTGGAATCGTCGTTGGAAAACTTGGCACAGCCACAGTAACCCCTGCGGAGCTGATCGATGCCGCCCGCCATCATGGGTAAAAGCGCCGTCTTCCTTGACCGCGACGACACGTTAATCGAAAACGTCCCTTACCTGGGTGACCCTAATAAGGTAAAACTCATTCCTGGCGCCTCATCCGCCATTGCAGAGCTTCGTCGCTCAAAACTTCCTCTGATCATTATCTCCAACCAGTCCGGAGTAGGTCGTGGACTCATCACAAAAGAGCAGGTTCGCTCGGTTGACGCCCGAATGGAGGAGCTCCTGGGAGGAGGGAAGATTTTCACCCATTACGGCCACTGCTATGCGGCTCCAGGTGATCCATATGACGACCGACGGAAACCTTCCCCAAAAATGCTTCAAGAAGCTGCTACCACGTTTGGCCTCAATCTAAAAGAATCCTTCATGGTCGGAAATCGCCTGAGCGATGTTCAAGCAGGCCAAGCCGCGGGATGCCAAACGATCTTATTAAATCTTCGGGTCCCGCCCGAAGAGCTGGAAGCCTCCGTTCAGATCGCTTCCTTCACTGCACAAGATTGGTCTTCCGCAAAAGATTGGATTCTTGAGCAACTCACAAAAGCCAAATGAAATCTCCTCGCGTCATTGCCGTCATACCCGCTCGCCACGCTTCCACCCGTTTTCCCGGCAAGCCACTCGCTTTAATCCTTGGAAAGCCCCTCATCCAATGGGTCTGGGAGGGGGCGAAGGAAGCCTCTCTTTTACAAAAAGTAGTGATCGCAACAGATAACGAGCAGATCGCAAAAACGGCTCGAGATTTTGGAGCGGAGGTGACTATGACTCGTTCTGACCACCCTTCGGGAACTGACCGTGTTGCGGAAGCTTGCGCCAACGAATCTACCGATTGGATCCTCAATCTTCAGGGAGATGAACCCCTAATCCGTGGAACTATTCTCGACGAAATGATTCACGGACTTCACCCTCAATTCGGTATGGCCACCGTAGCCACTCCCCTTCTTGACCCAGAGGAGCTGAATCGTCCTGATATTGTAAAAGTATCGTTTGCCCCAGACGGGAAAGCCCTTGGCTTTGCTCGTCGAGTTTTTCCTGCCAATCAGGCCCATTGGACCCATCAGCATGTTGGCCTCTATGCCTACCGACCGGAAACACTACAGAAAATTGTCCAACTCCCCCCTAGTGAAGGAGAGAAGCGAGAGCGACTAGAGCAGTTGCGAGCCTTGGAGAACGGGATTGCGATTCAAGTACTGAGGCTTAGCTTCAGATCCGTTGGTGTGGACACGCCAGGGGACGTGACACGCGCGGAACGAGCCCTGGCAGACCTCGCCACAACTATCTCGAAATGAAATACATATTCATCACAGGCGGAGTTATCAGTTCCCTGGGCAAGGGCCTGACTGCTGCAGCTTTAGGGACCCTCCTCGAACGAAGAGGCCTAAAAGTCGGCCTGATGAAGTTCGACCCCTATCTCAATGTCGACCCTGGAACCATGAGCCCGTACCAGCACGGCGAGGTCTATGTTTTAGAAGATGGTGCAGAAACCGACCTTGATCTTGGACACTATGAACGGTTCACCTCCTGTCATTTGACTCGTCGACACAATCTCACTGCAGGACAAGTCTACGAAGAGGTCCTGCGTAAAGAACGAAGGGGGGATTATCTTGGCAAAACCGTCCAAGTCATCCCCCACGTCACCGACGAGATTAAAAATCGGCTCCGACACATGGGGCAGCACGAAAATTGTGACATACTGATCACCGAAATTGGAGGAACTACCGGAGACATCGAGGGCCTTCCTTTTCTTGAAGCCTTGCGACAATTTTCACTCGAAACGGGCCCTGGGCACTGTCTTTTTATCCACGTCACCCTTGTCCCCTTCATCAAAGCAGCGGGTGAATTAAAGTCTAAACCGACCCAGCAAAGCGTAGCCAAACTTCGGGAAATCGGAATCCAACCCCAAATCCTCGTTTGCCGAAGCGAACACCCCGTAGACCATGAAACCCGACAAAAAATCTCAAACTTCTGCAATGTTTCTGTTGAGGCCGTGATCGAAGAACAAGATGTAAAGCACACCATCTACGAGGTTCCCCTGATGCTGCATCGAGAACGATTAGATGAGCTGGTTTTGGCCCATCTAGGAATCAAGGCCCCTACTGCAGATTTGCACGAATGGGAAAAACTGGTTGGCCGCATGATCGCTCCAAAGCATCGCGCTCGGATTGCCATGGTCGGAAAATATCTAGGAGTTCCGGATGCCTACAAAAGCGTCACAGAAGCCCTTTTCCATGCAGCTTCGGGAGAGGATGTCGGCGTCGATTTAGTTAAAGTGGATGCAGAAGAAATAGAAAAACAAGGGGCGGATGCATTTCTTTCGGGAATCGATGGAATTCTTGTCCCTGGGGGATTTGGGGAGCGTGGGATCGAGGGGAAAATTGCCTCCGCCAAGTATGCCCGAGAAAAGAAGATCCCCTATCTTGGCCTATGCCTAGGAATGCAGGTTGCTGTGATCGAATTCGCCCGAAGCGTTGCTGGCCTGAAAATGGCCCATAGCTCCGAATTCGAGCCGAACTCGAAGGAGGCGGTCATTTCACTTCTTCCTGGGCAAGATGTAAATGGCGCCAAAGGAGCTACGATGCGACTGGGAAGTTATCTCTGCCAGTTATCCCCCGGATCCACTGCCCAGAAGGCCTACGCGTCCTCAGCTATCCAGGAACGCCATCGACATCGGTATGAATTTAATAACGCGCATCGTGCCACCCTGGAGAAATTTGGCCTAAAAATCAGCGGAGTTCACCCCAAGGGGGATCTTGTCGAGGTTGTAGAGCTCCCCGATCACCCTTGGTTTGTTGCATGCCAATTCCATCCCGAGTTCAGATCCAAACCCGACGTCCCCCATCCCCTCTTTCGTGGCTTTGCCCAAGCCGCCCAGAAACATGCCCAGAAAAAATAAGTTTCTCCTCATCGGCGGACCCTGCGTTCTTGAATCACGTCAAACCTCACTGAAGATTGGGCGCACTCTGCGTGATCTTGCCCACTCTTTGGGATGGGATTACGTCTTTAAAGCCAGTTACGACAAAGCAAACAGAACTTCCTTGTCCTCCCCTCGAGGTCCAGGATTCAAAAAAGGCCTCCAAGAGTTGGCTGCCCTTCGCCGGATTCTGAAGGTTCCGATTCTGACCGATATTCATACTGCCCAGGAAGCCATCGCCGCCGGAAAAGTTGTCGATATTCTTCAGATCCCTGCATTCCTTTGTCGTCAAACGGACCTACTTCTGGCCGCTGCCAAAACAAAAAAAGCAGTGAGCGTAAAAAAAGGCCAGTTTCTCGCACCTCAGGCTGTTTCTGCCATAATGGAAAAGCTTCGACGCGGGGGTTGCAAAAAGGCCTGGATCACCGAACGTGGAACCTCCTTCGGACATGGGGATCTCGTCGTCGACATGAGAGGTTTGGTCACGATGCGCGACCAAGGCCACCAAGTCATTTTTGATGCAACCCACTCCGTCCAGCGTCCGGCAGGCGGATCGTTCACCCGCGGGGAAGCTCACTTCATTCCTGCACTCGCCCGTGCAGCTACTGCTGTCGGTATCGATGGTCTCTTTATCGAGGTTCACCCCAACCCCAAAAAGGCTCTTTCGGACAAAGAAAGCATGCTTCCTCTTAGTCAAGCAGGCCACCTCTTCCGTCAAATCAACCGAATCCTATATGCTGTCTCCTAAGTCCCTCACTTTTCTGCTGATAGCGATGAGTCTTTTGCCTCTTTCAGCAGGAAATGGACCAGAGTTTCCTATCGGTTCCGTCATTCAGAACTTTTCTCTTCCTCAAGCCGACTCCAATGGGAAAAAGACGGCTGTCGTTCATGGAAAAAGAGCGACCGTAGTTAGCCCGAATCAGTTGAAAATCGAAGATCTGAATGTTGAGCTCTTTAATTCTGAGGGAAAGGTGGAGACAACCATCACCGCAACCCGAAGTGATTTCTGGCGTAAGGAGAACAGGCTAACCACCGATACCGGAATTCTCGTCAAACGCCCAACTCTTATGATCTCTTCCAATGGGATTGATTGGAACGTCGCCGATTCCAGCGGAACCCTGTACAATCGAGTTCGCGTTGTACTCTCCAACTCCAGGCCATGAAAAAAACCTTTCTAATCCTTTTATGCCTCACAACTGGCATTCGTGCAGAAGATGCGACAACCCCAGCACCATCCATTACTTCAACCACCAATAACTCGACGACGATCACAAGTGATTCTCTGGATCTTAATTTAGGAAAGAAGATGGGGAAAAAGCAGGGCATATTTCGCGGAAACGTTCAGGTCGATGAACCCCGTTTTAAGATGACTGCCAAAGAGATGACTGTTTTCTTCGCCGACAACGATGCCGTTGAGTCCTTGGAGGCACGCGAAGATGTCGTGATTAAGCGAAAAGACGGATCTAGCGAGACTTCCAGCGAAAAAGCCCTTTACGACATGACCGACAAGAAACTGACCCTCCTGAAGGTCGCTCGACAACCTAAAGTCATCTCCAAGGATAAGACTGTTTTTGCAGACAAAATCATCCTGTACCCGGAAGAAGACAAGATGACCACGGAGGGAGCAAGCCGGGTGATGCTTCAGAAAGCTCCCTGAGCACGACCGACCATCCTGCCCCTGTCGTCACTGGGGAACCCATTCTTTCCTGTGAGGGGCTCGTGAAGCGGTATGGGGAACGAAACGTCGTCAACGGGGTGAATTTGAACATTAAGGCAGGAGAAGTTGTAGGTCTCCTTGGGCCCAATGGGGCCGGAAAAACCACCAGTTTCTATATGCTGGTCGGACTAGTTCGACCCACAGCAGGTTCGATTCATTTTTCGGGTGAAGACGTAACCGGCATGCCCATGTATCGCCGCGCAAGACGGGGAATAGGCTATCTCCCCCAAGAAGAATCGATCTTTCGGCGCCTTACTGTGGAGGAGAATTTAATGGCGATTTTGGAAACCCTCCCCATTACGGATCAAGAGCGGAAAGAGCGCTGCCACGAACTTCTCGTTGAACTGGGCCTAGATAATCTAATCAAGAGTCATGCGATCCAGCTTTCTGGTGGTGAAAAGCGGCGTCTTGCGATCGCCCGCTGCCTGGTTACACGACCCAGTGTTCTCCTTCTCGACGAGCCATTTAGCGGGGTGGACCCTCTTGCCGTCTATGACATTCAGCAAATCATCCTCACGATGCGCCGAAAAGGCATTGCCATTCTCATCACCGACCACAATGTCCGGGAAACACTTTCGATTGTCAGTCGGGCCTATCTGATTTGCGAAGGCAAGGTCGAAAGCGAGGGGAACGCGGATTTTCTTATCAACGATCCTGTCGCCCGAGGACTTTACCTCGGCCCCCGATTTTCCATGTAATGCAGGCTCTTTGCAGCAAGAGTCCCTATCCCCTGCCAGAAAGAATGGCCTCCAAAACAGCCTCAGGATTGCTCGCCTTAAGAATGGGTCGCCCGACGACAATCCGACTTGCCCCGGCAACGATAGCCTCCGATGCACTTTTTGAACGAGCTTGGTCATCCCCCACAGTTCCGGGGGGTCGCACTCCCGGAGTAACGATTTCAGCCACTGCCCCCCACGCGGACCGCTCTTTGCTAGCCTCATGCGGGCTGCAGACCACCCCTGCAAGACCCGCCTTCCGGGCCAATTTGGAAAGGCATCCCACCGTTTCATTTACCCCGCCCTTCCAACCACCCGCCCGCACCGCCTCCTCACTTAAACTCGTCAATAGGGTTACCCCCAAAACAGAAGTTTCCTTAGCCGCATGGGAAACTGCCGATTCCATCATCTCCTGCCCACCCGAGGCGTGGACGGTCAGAAACCGAGGTGCCCAGTGAGAAACGGCTCGTACCGCCTGCCCAACTGTTTGCGGAATATCATGAAACTTAAGATCCAAAAAAACCGGAACCCCCAGTCTTTGAAGACCCTTCAAAACATCCCCCCCACTACGCAGATAAAGTTGCAATCCGACTTTAAAAGTTCCGATCTTTCCGCGAAAACGCTTCGCCCAACTCAAAGCCTCTTCGGCCGTATCCACATCCAACGCGAGAATGATCTGATCAGATTTCACTCCATCCATCTAATCGGGAATCCGGCCTGATGACAACCCGTGCCTACGCCAAGATCAACCTCGACCTTCGTTTAGGTCATCGTCGTCCCGACGGGTACCACCCCATCGACACCTTCTTTGTTCGGGTCAACGTGTTTGATACATTATCAGCAAATATCACGACGGACGGTAAATGCAGCTTGTCGATTGATGGCGATACCCGACTTTCCACTGGGGAGGATAACCTTGTAATTCGTGCCGCCCGCGCCATCCAGAAGTATGCACCCAAAGGTGCGGGCGTTGCGCTTCGCCTAGATAAAAAAATCCCCCAAGGGGCTGGCCTCGGAGGCGGTAGCAGCGACGCGGCCTCTACCCTCCTCCTGATGCGCAAACTATGGGGCACACCCCATTCTGACGAAGAGCTGGCTCGTCTTGGTGCAGAATTAGGAAGCGATGTCCCATTCTTTCTTCAGCCTCATGCTGCCCGAGCAACAGGTCGGGGGGAGATTCTTCAACCCATACCCTTACGAGATCTTCCTTGGGCTCTCCTTATTCATCCTGGGTTTCCCTCCCCCACCGCGCAGGCTTATACAGATTACGCCAAACAACCTAGACCTGGCCGGGAGGGACCACCTCTTATACTGATTCAGTGCGACGGATTAAAACTCACGCTCCACCCTCGTAACGATTTAGAGTGCCCCGTAGAAAGTAAATTTGTTTGGATTCGATCGGCGCGAGAGTGGCTAGAAAAACAACCTGGGGTCTTGGCCGCTCGAATGAGTGGAAGCGGATCAACCGTTTTTGCTCTTTGGAAATCGGAAGGCGAAGCAAAGAAAGCCACAACCCCAGCACGGGAGTACTTTGGAAACGATGCTTGGCTACAGGTCGCCCAACTGATCTGCGGGAGCGAATGAAATTAACGGAGCTTGTGAGCGATGCGGGACTTGATTCGTGCCGAACGATTACGGTGGATCGCTTTGCCCTTGGCAGCGCGATCCAGGCGACGTTGAAGCTCTGGGAACAGCTTGGCTGCCTCGTCTTTTTTTCCTGCCGTGATGAGGGCGATCAACTTTTTCTGAGCTGTACGGGCATGATCCAAAAGGAGCCGATTGACGGCCCGACGGCGCAATGCACCCCGAGCTTGTTTTGCAGCAGAAGCAGTATTTGCCATAAGGGGAGACAATGCCTGAACCCCCTCCCCCACGTCAATCCATGAACTTACTCCGTCTTGGACTCTCCCTTCTTCTTTGGCCAGGACTGGTCGCCACCCTGCTTTTCTTTGGAAAATTGTTCAAGAACATAACCCAGACTCCTGACTTCCCTTGGGCTGGTGCCGTGATTTTTGCCGTGGGTTTCATCCTCGCTTGCGTTGCATTTTTCGCCCTACCTAGGCCCCGTGGGATCTATGTCTTAGGGCATGAACTCACTCACGCTATTGCCGTATGGATGAGCGGGGGCAAGGTTCACTCTCTTCAAGCAAGTTCTAAGGGGGGGAAAGTCCTATCCGACCGAGTCTCCCCGTGGATCAGTCTGGCCCCCTATATCTTCCCATTTTATCCAATGATTGCAGGAGTTCTTTGGCTTGCAGGAACCCGAATTTGGCCTGAATTACAGCAGTTTCCCCTTCCGCCCTTGGGACTTTGGGGTGCCATTTGGGGGTACCACTACGCTTTCACGCTCGACCTTTTCCCGACTCGCCAACCCGACTTCCTAATCTATGGCAGAGTTTTCTCCCTGACCTTGATTCTTCTTGGAAATACTCTTCTTATCGGAGGGTTGCTCTGGTCGACGTTTCGACCCTTCCCATTGGGAGAAACACTACTCCATCTAGGAAGCGATTGGGCGTGGACTTACACCTCCATTGCCCACTGGATCACAGGCCTGCTCTTGCGTTACCTCCCTCATTCCGCCTAGAACATCATCCCTGTGCCTGCCTTAGAAATAACTGCCCTATCCTGAAACTCTGATGTCCTCTTTACGATCTGAACTGGAGACCCGCATTCAAGGGTGGGCAAAAAACCATTTCCCACAGATTGGACCAGGCCCTTGGGTTCGACCTTGCGCTGACCCCCGCCATGGCCACTTTCAAACCCACCTTCCCATGGTTGCCGCGAAGCAGACTGGCGCCAATCCTCGCGAACTCGCTTCGCGTCTTGCCCAGGAGTGCCCACCCCCATTGGATTGGGCCGTTCCAGAAGTCGCTGGAAGTGGCTTTGTAAACTATCGCGTTCATCCCGCTGCGGTCGCAAAAGCTGTTGAAACCCTCCGTAAAGATCCAGCTTTTGGCATCCTGCAAACCCTCAAAGCCGAAACCATCGTTATGGATTTCAGCTCACCCAACATCGCCAAGGCTATGCACGTTGGACACATTCGCTCGACCTTGCTTGGGGATTCGCTTTCCCGACTTCTCGCCCGCTGCGGGCATAAGGTCATTCGGATCAACCACCTCGGGGATTGGGGAACACAGTTTGGCAAACTTCTTCTTGCCTACCGTGAGGCAGGTCGCCCAGATCTTGATCCGAACCGCTCCATTCAGCAACTGGAAGAGTTTTATAAAAGAGGACATGAACAAGCAGAATCGGATCCCAAGAAAATGGATGAAGCTAGAGCTGAACTTGCCGCTCTTCAGAACGGCGAAGCGGAAAGAATAAAAGACTGGCAACACTTCTGCCATCGTTCAGCCGAGCATTTTCACGAGATTTATCGCCGTCTGGGGGTCACTTTTGATCTGGAAAAAGGAGAAAGCACCTACCATGACGAACTCCCTGGACTCGTGGAAGAACTATTACGCCTTAAGATCGCTGAAGTCAGTCAAGGAGCCGTTGTGGTTCAAAATCCCAACATCTCCGAAGAACCCTTTTTAATCAGGAAATCAGACGGCGCCTTTCTCTACGGAACCACCGATCTTGCCGCTCTCCGCTCCCGCTCTAGGGACCTTCATGCGAACCGAATCATTTATGTGACAGATGGAAGGCAACAATTGCATTTCCGCTGGCTCTTCGACACGGCCAAAAAGTGGAATCAGCATATTGCACTGGAGCACGTCTGGTTCGGCACCATCCTCGGTCCAGATCGGAAACCTCTAAAGAGCCGTGACGGAACCCCCATCAAGTTGGTCGATCTTCTGGATGAGGCAAAGGAGCGCGCAAAAAAGATCCTTCAGGAAAAACGTCCCGACTTATCCGGTGAACTTCTTAATGCAAAAGCTGAGCTTCTAGGAATTGCCAGTTTGAAGTATGCCGACCAAATGCCGGGCCGAAACCTCGACTATGTGTTCACCTGGGAGAAACTCCTCGCGTTTGATGGAAACACGGCCCCTTATATTCTCAACGCCTACGTTCGCTCCCGCTCCATTCTTCGAAAAGCTGGCATGCCTGCCACTCCAGACCATCCCATATTACTGGAAGAGTCGGCCGAAGAAGAACTCTCCCGTCAGCTTCTTCGTTTCGGCGAGGTAGTCGATTTGGCTGCTTCCGATCGAAGACCCCACCATCTTTGCGGATATCTCTTTGAGACGGCAGGGATGTTTCATCGATTCTTCGAGGCATGCCCTGTCTTACAGGCTTCTTCCCCTGCCCTTCAAAAATCCCGCCTCACCTTGGTAGGCCTAACTGGGGATATTCTTCGAGAAGGCCTTGGACTCTTAGGAATTCCCACCTTGGAAGAAATGTAAACTGCCCCCTAGGGCAACCTGTCTTAACTCAGGATCTTTTCCGCATCCCCCCATAGGTTTTCTAGTCGGTAGAAGTTTCTGCGAGCCGAGTGCATGATATGAACAAGGACATCCCCGTAGTCCAAGATCATCCACTGGCTGGCCGCCTGACCAGAGGAGCGAAATACTTTTCTCCCAGCCTCTTCAGCCCCACGCTCAATCTCCCCGGCAATCGCTTTGAGCTGTGGCTCATTCTCAGCAGAAACGATAAGAAAGAAATCCGCAGGTCCACCGACCTTGCGTAAATCCAGCACAACAGGATCTTGAGCCTTCTTATTGGAGGCTAGCTCACGACAAAGCTTGGCCAGCTCTAATCCTTCTAGATTCATCGGTAGGATCGACTTTCTTGAACAAGCTTTTCAATCTGTGGAAGAACCATTCCGCGAATCGAAAGACCTTGCTTCAATCGATGGCGGATCTGAGTAGACGAAAGATCAAACCGGACTGGAAGCGGGCTCATTCTAATTCCGCTCCGTTTTTTTGGTGGGACTGGCCTAGGAAACAC
>CAMDXQ010000002.1 GCA_945878585.1 Akkermansia muciniphila | reverse complement strand
CTACGACACGCTAAGCCAGAGGCCGAAAGTTTCGAAGTTTGATTTTCTCCGGCTCGGTCTCCAAGCCTTTTTCGGCCAATGAATTCTTCCCCAGCCCCCGGAGGCACAGGAGAACGAATCACCCGCAAGAGTGGCTCAAATTTGGCCCTCTCCTTCATTTGCCTGCCGAAGGAACAGCGTCAGGGAATGTCCACCTTTTACGCTTTTTGCAGGACGGTCGATGACATTGTCGACGAAACCAGCCTGCCACTCTCGGAGCGCGAAGCAAAACTCTTGGCCTGGCGGGAAGATATCCAGGCGATTTATCGCGGCAACCCCATCCAACCTCTCGCCCAAGAACTCGCCCCTGTCGTTCGGCAATATCTCATCCCCCCAGAACCTCTTCTTGAAATTCTTGCTGGCGTAGAAATGGATTTAACCAAAACAAGATACGAAACCTTCGCCGAGTTAGAAAAATATTGTTACGGCGTTGCTTCTGCCGTGGGCCTCGTTTCCATCAATATTTTCTGCTGCCAGACCCGTGCTGCCCAGGATTATGCCATCGCTTTGGGAATGGCCTTTCAGCTGACCAACATCCTTCGGGATGTCGCCTACGATCTCCAGAAGTTTGGTCGTATCTATCTTCCTCAGCAGGAATGTCGGACTTTCGGCGTATCAGAAGAAGATTTTCAGAAAACAACCCTCACTCCGGGTATGGCTCGCCTTCTCCGCCTTCAATATTTCCGAGCCAGACACTATTTTGAAAAAGCGGACCGACTCATCCCCGAAACCGATCGCCCCCATCTTTCTGCCGCTCTCCTTATGACGGGGGTATATCGGGATCTTCTCGAAAAGATTCACCGCAATAACTTCGAGGTTCTCCGTGGCCCCATCAAACTCACCCGATGGGAAAAACTGAAAGCCCTTCGACGGGGCAGAACCCAGCTAGGCCAAACCCATGAAAAACGCCGCTCCCCATCCCGCATCGCCGTGATCGGAGGTGGTTTCGCAGGCAGCGCTGCAGCTTTTGCCCTCGCCCAAGCGGGCCACCAGGTCGAACTGTTCGAAGCTAAACCTCAACTCGGAGGTCGCGCCCATAGTTATCGCGAATCCAAAACAGGCACGACTCTCGACAATGGACAACACATCCTTATGGGCTGCTACCACCAAGCCCTTCAATTGGTGGAATCGCTAGGGAACGGGGATCGCTTAGAAAAGCATGACCGGTTGGATCTCGCTTTCGTGAGCCAAAAACACGGTCGCACCGTACTCCGCTCGTCCTGTTTACCACCCCCCTTTCATCTTTTGGCCGGGCTTTTTGGTTTTGCTGAACTTTCCTGGATGGATCGCTGGGCGATCCTCAACTTTCCTGCCCGAGCAAAGTCACAGCCGGCCAAAACCGGAGAAAGCAACCAAAATTGGCTAGAAAGATTGGGTCAGACTCCCGGATCGATCCGCGCCCTATGGGAACCCTTCTGTCTGGCCGCCTTAAATGTTCCTATCGCCACTGCGGATGCCGGTCTTTTCTGGGAAGTCACCCGAAGGGCTCTCTTCGGCTCCACCCGAGATGCCGCAATCTATTTTGACCGAAGCGGACTTTCTCATCTTCTCCAACCCGAATTGGGCGCTTTCCTTCAGGCAACGGGTGGCAGTCTACATCTCGCGACTCCGATTGAATCCCTTGTGCTCGACGATTCAAAACGGAAGATCACCTCCCTCGTTCTTAAGAACGGGGAAAAACCGGTTTTCGATCAGTACGTTCTCGCCGTTCCGTGGACTGCGGCCGCGAAACTTTTACCGGAGGGGGATCGGGCGCAACAGTTGGCTACCACACTTGTTCCTGGACCGATTCTCGGGATCCACCTTTGGACCGATCTGCCACTAGCTCCTGACCTGATTACCGGTTTCCTCGACTCCCCTCTTCATTGGCTTTTCGATCGAACAGCGACCCTACCTAGTGGTAACGGAGGTCACCTTTATGCTGCAGTGATCAGTGCGATTACCGACCGTATCGATCAATCGGGAAAAGAGCTGGTCGATCTGGTATTATCGGAAATTCACAGACTCATTCCCTCCAGCCGAAACAGCAAAGTCACCCACCACGTTGTCTACAAGTCCCGCGACGCCACCTTCTCGGGAGCTCTAGGGAAACCGCTGGCTCGTCCCAGCCCCCTCACCTCAGTTGAAAATCTGTTCCTGGCAGGAGATTGGACGGAGACGGGGCTCCCAGCCACAATTGAAGGTGCCGTTGTTTCAGGCCTCAACTCAGCGACTGCAATCAGCTAATTTCTTTTAGTCCATCCAAGAAATTACCTAAGGCCCGACTCATCGTATTCCTGGCATGAGTACAACCAGCCACCGCAGGTAAAAGTTCAATCAACCTCCATGGCCGAAGAGCGAGGTGAATTCCAATTTTAAATGGAGTGCTTTTTCCTGTTTCCCGATCACAACCCAATAAAAACAGATCTGCTGGGAGCAGCTTGTCTGCGTGATCGCTAACGGCCCGGAGTCCGACCAGAGGAATCTGATGCTCCTGGCATGCCTGCGCCACATAGTCCCACTCCATTTCAACAATTCCACAGCCAGTCCTTTGGCCTAAGGCCAGCTTTGCCTTTCCAGTATCGATGATCTCGTGTGCCGTATGCCACTTACCCGCCCGCACAGACTTGTCATTCTGGCACCAGCGATGAAAAGGCTCCCAATCCTCAGAATGGAACGAGGTAAGATCCCCTTCGTCCCAAGCAGGATCCAAGGCTCCAGCCAACCCCCCCAAAATTACCGCCCGACAAGGATGATCTTTCAGCCAAACAGAAATCTTTTTTTCTAATCCCGCATGTCCCATGCCGATTCGGGCTGAGACTACGGATGTTCCTTCCCAAGATCCTCGAATTGTTTCCAATCCACTCTCCACATAACTTGATCTGGCCAACTTTCTCCAAGTGGGCTCTGCCTCAAACTCCATCGGAAAAAGAATTCCGACTGGCCCATCATTTGCAGATCCAGCCATTAGGAAAAAAGGACCAAATCTAAGTTCTCTTAGTGAGCCCCGACACTTTGGACCATCTGCTGATACTCCCCAAGCGCCAAGAGGGGCCAATTTAGCCGGTACATGTCATACCGCAGGTAAAAGACGCATGGGAAACCTGTTCCTGTGATCAGTTTCTCCTCCCAGCTTCCGTCCGGCTGCTGAGTCTCAATCAGATAGCGAACCGCACGACGGACACTCGGCCGCTGAATGTCACCACACGCTAAAAGCCCCATCAAACCCCACCCCGTTTGCGATGCCGTACTGATCCCTCTTCCCTTGAAACGTGGATCATCATAGGAACCGCAGCTCTCCCCCCATCCTCCGTCAGGATTCTGAGCGCACTCGAGCCAATCCCGCCCGCGAATCACCCAGTGCTCATTCATATCGTAACTGATTCCCTGAAGTCCCCGTAACACCTGCCATGTTCCATAAATATAGTTCACGCCCCACCGACCATACCAAGAGCCGTCCTCCTCCTGAATCTCCTTTAGGAATCGGATCGCCCGATGAATTTGGGAGTCATTCTTGGGAACTCCACACTTTCCCATCACCTCCAGCATCCGACCCGTGATATCGGCACAAGGTGGATCCAAAATCGCGTTATGGTCTGCAAAGGGCACATCCTCCAGCCACTTCTTATTCACGTTCTTGTCAAACGCCCCATAGCCACCGTTGTCGCACTGAAAACTTTTTGCCCATGCCAAACCCCTCTCGGTCGCTGCCTTTTGTCCTGCAGGATCACTCGCCCGGGCCATTCGCAATCCCAGCAGAACCTTCGCCGTGTCATCCACATCGGGATACCAATCATTAAAATACTCAAAGGCCCAGCCTCCCGTGACGCGGGTTGGATTTTTCACCACCCAATCCCCACGCATCTTGACCTCTTTCGCGAGAAGCCAATCCGCCCCTTTTTGCATGGCTGGAGCATCGGGCTTCACCCCAGTTGCACCGAGTGCGGTCAACGTAATCGCCGTATCCCAAACGGGACTTAAGCAAGGCTGAACCCGGAAATCCCCATTCGCCACGTCATCCACCTCCAATCCCTCCAAATCTTTAGCTGCTTTGCGCATTCTGGGATGGTCATCCGAATAACCCAGACACTGAAATGCGAGTATTGTATTCATCATCGACGGAAAAATCGCAGCCAGTCCCTCCGACTCAGGCCCAGTCCGATCCAAAATCCACTTCTCCGCAACTTTCAACGCGTGCTTTCGGAACGGCTTCCACGAAAGTCCTTCCAAAAAGCCCAACAGTTCGTTCACCCGGACAAAAAAGTTCTTCATCGATAAGAAACGTCTCTCGACAGGATGAAAGAACGGCCCCCCCTCCACCCCGTACGGATAAAGCTCATGTAACTGCTTTTCAGGCGGAAGATGGGTGGTGGGGCGGAAGCTTCGAATCACGGACAGGGTCACCACGATTGCCCGCGTCCACGAGCTCATCTCAAACATGTTGAACGGAGCCCAGTTTGGCAGGAGGAGAATTTCAGGAGGAATATTCGGCAAATACTTCCAAGGGTACTGACCCAACATTGCCAGATAGAGTTTACAATACGTGTTGGTCCGCGGAATGCCTCCCAAGCGTAGTGCCGCGGACCGCGCCTTCTTCATCTCCGGTTCCTCTGGAGTGAACCCCGCCAGTTTTAGACTGAAATAACATTTCACCGTGGCAGTGACATTGCTTGGGCCCCCTGGGTAAATCGGCCAACCTCCGTCAGGTAACTGCCGCTGCAAAATGTGCCGAACAATCTTGGCTTCTTTTGCCCGGTCCACCTTTCCCCTCAAATACATCAAAAGGTGGTAATCACACGCAACGGTGGAATCCACAAACAGCTCCCCCACCCAGTGACCATCCTCTTTCTGCAATCCCAACAGATAATCCCTGCAAGCCTCGACCGTCTTCCGTAAAGCTCCCAAATCCACGTCGGCAGGATCCATTCCCACCAGTTCGGGACTGGGAGAACGAACCGAGGAGGGAGACTCTAAATTGGCTGACATGGGGGATGATCCTAACGTCCGTAAATCGAGGGTCAAACCGCAACCTCTCGATTCAAACCCTTGCTGAGGAGAGGTTTATCTACTCAGCCCAAGTGATCAGTCTTAACTCGTGAGCTTGAGTTAAAGATGGGTGGGAAGGCCGAACCCTAACGTTGAAGTTGAAATTCCCAGAATCTTCGACAGGAACCCGGCCCCTGTACCCCTGCCAACCATCCCTCATTTCCCCTTGAGGCTCCAAACGAACCACTTTCGATGTTCCATCTGGTTCCAAAGCCTTCAAATAGGCCTCCACCGCCACCTCCCCTCCCTGCAAACTCCCGAGGAAAACATTCACGCTCACAGGCACGGTGTCCCCAACACTTACCGTAGTTCGAGCCGGACCATTCCAAGTAACCGCATTAGCCCGAACTTGGGGCCAAGCCTTCCGAACCTTATCCTTCCATACCGCCAACTCGCGCGACTTTTCCCAACAGTTCTCCGCAAACATCCGCCCCTTCTCGGCCGCACGACGATAAAATTCGCCTGCATAATCCGCCACCATTCGTGAGGTATTGTAGACTGGACCGATCGTCACCAAGCTCCGACGAACCCGATCGATCCAACGCTTCGGGACCCCTTCCCCATCCTGATCATAATATAGGGGAACAATCTCGTGCTTCAGAATTTCGTACATCGAGAAGGAGTCGAATTCGTCCTGCACTTCAGGCTCGAGACGGAAGGTGTCATCTCCAATCGCCCATCCATTCGTTCCGTCATAAGCCTCATCCCACCAACCATCCCGGACACTGAAGTTAAGGCACCCATTGGTAATGACCTTCTCGCCGCTGGTTCCGCTCGCTTCCAGCGGACGAGTCGGATTATTGAGCCAGACATCACAGCCGTGGTAAAGAAACCGGGCCACGTTGAAGTCATAATTTTCCACAAAGACGATCCGATCCTTAAACTGAGGGAGTGCAGAGATTTTCACGATCTGCTGGATCAACCTCTTTCCGCCCTCATCGGCCGGGTGAGCCTTACCCGCAAAAAGAAACTGCACGGGACGATCCGGATCGTTGACGATCTGGGCCAGCTTATCCAAATCTCGGAAAAGGAGCGCCGCCCTCTTATACGTTGCAAAACGACGTGCAAAACCGATCGTGAGAGCCTTAGGGTCTAGGATCTGATCCGTTTCCCGAATCTCCGCAGGCTTAGCTCCATTCCGCAACCTTTGGGTCCGCACATTCGCCCGTACAAATTGAAGAAGTTTCAACTTCAGCTTCTGGTGAACCTTCCAGTAATCCTTGTCCTTGAAATCCACCCTTTTTTTCCACTCGTCGACTTTTGCCAGCTCCTCCTCCGTTAAAGCACCTCCCTGCTTTTCGAGAAGGGCCCGAATTTCTGGAGCCATCCAGGTGAAGGTATGAATGCCATTCGTCACATGCCGGATCGGAATCTCCTCTTTCGGAACTCCCGGCCAAACACTCTGCCACATTCCTCGCGAGACCTTGCCGTGAATGGCGCTGACTCCATTCGCCTGTCGGGAAAGGCGTAACGCCAGAATCGTCATACTAAACGGCTCCTCGGCGGAATAAGTCCACGGGCGACCCAATTTTAGAAGGTCTTCAAACCGGATCTGACAGTCTGCTACAAATTCCACGAAATACTTCTCCATCAGCTGAGGGGAAAAAGCGTCGTTTCCGGCCGGCACAGGAGTATGGGTAGTGAACACGCTACTCGCGGCGACCGATTGGAGTGCCTCGATAAAGGTCAGCTTCGCCTCCTTGACTAGGCGCCGGATTCTCTCCAACCCAAGAAAGGCCGCATGACCTTCGTTCATATGGAAAACACCCGGTTCCAACCCCATCGCGGCCAGGGCCCTCACCCCGCCGATGCCCAGCACGATTTCCTGCTGCACCCGCATCTCATGATCCCCTCCGTATAGCTGATAAGTGATCCTTCGATCCTCCGGCTCATTCTGCGGCAAATCCGTATCCATCAAAAAGAGTCGGGTCAGTCCAATCCGCACCTCCCATGCCTTGGCGTGCACGGTTCGGCCAGGCATCGCCAACTCGACCACCACCGGGGTCTTTCCATCTGCGGCGAGAGCTTCCCGGATCGGCAAGTCCTGAAACACGTTGTCGATGGCCGAGGCTTCCTGCCATCCATCCCGATTGATTCGTTGCGAAAAATAACCAAACCGATACAGCAAACCCACCGCGACAAAGGGCAACCCGAGATCACTGGCCGATTTGCAATGGTCTCCCGCCAAAATCCCCAAACCCCCCGAGTAGTTGGGGAGAGACTCATGAAAACCAAATTCGGCTGAGAAGTAGGCAACGAACGGAGCCCCCTTCTTTTCCTTTGGAAGGTTCCGGGTGAACCAGGTCTCCTTGCGATGAAGATAAGCCTCTAACCGAGCGTGGATTTTTTCTACCCGCTCGCGATAGTTTTTGTCTTTGGTGGCCGCTTCCAATCGGTTTTGTTTTACCAGCCGCAACATCTTCACCGGGCTATGCCCGCATGTCTCCCAAAGCTGTGGATCCAGCTCTCGAAAAAGATCCAAAGCTTCATCATTCCAACTCCACCACAGATTGAATGCCAAATTCCGCAACCCCTCCAAACCCTCTGGCACACGAGGAACCACGGATACATGAACAGGCCACGCAGGTACTTGATAGTCTGTTGTTTCCATGAAAGGTTGTGAGGTTGGGCTCGAGTCGCGTTTCAGGCTAGAAAAATATATATCGATCCGATTACTTCACGAGAGCCTGAACTTCTTTGAAGTTCTTATGATCGGAACTACCCATCATTTCAAAAAGAACCGCTTCAACCGTGCTCACCACCACCCGATCGGCTCTCATCTCTGCCAGTGCAATTTCTCGATCACTTTCCCTTCGTGAACCGATTGCGTCCGCAACAACGATCGGGGTCAACTCCTTTAACCTTAAGTCATAGACCGTCTGCCGAATGCAGACGTGAGCCTCACATCCCGCAACCAGAATCCGCTTTTTTGCAAATATCTTCCCCTGCTCCACCGCCGAGAACTGGGTTTTTTCGATTGGTTTACATCCTCGACCCGCAGCACGGAGAATGGCAGGAACCGTCTTCCCTAATTTGGCTGGAACCTGCTCGGTGATCGCAATCGGAACACCCAACAAACTCGCCCCTTTCACCAGGATTTCCAACCGCTCAAGCCAATCACTAGGCTCCTTCACCGCAGCCACCAGCTTTTCCTGGGCATCAACGACGAGCAAAGCCGCTTCCGAAGCAGATAAACGCCAAGACACTTAGGATTCCTCCCCAGAGCTAGCTTGTAACGAAGCAATCACATTCAGATCCTCGAGTGTGGTCACATCTCCCTTCACCGCACCACCTGCCGCCACCTCTTTCAGTAAACGACGCATAATCTTCCCGCTACGAGTCTTGGGTAGCGCCTCGGCAAAACGGATCTGGTCCGGTTTTGCAATCGGACCAATCTCCTTGCTCACCCGCTCCCGCAATGCCGCGACCAGCTCGGAACCCGACTTATGACCCGCCTTTAACGTTACGAATGCTACCACCGCTTGACCTTTCAGATCGTCCGGTCGACCGACCACGGCAGCTTCCGCCACGGCAGGATGGGTCACCAGTGCACTCTCCACCTCTGCCGTTCCCAATCGGTGGCCTGAAACATTCAATACGTCGTCAATCCTTCCTGAAATCCAGAAATAGCCATCGGCATCTTTTTTTGCCCCGTCCCCAGTGAAATAACAGTTCGGAACATCACTCCAATACGTTTTCGCATAGCGTTCCGAATCCCCATGGATCGTTCGCAACATTGACGGCCAAGGTTTCCGCACCACCAACTTCCCCTGAACTCCGGCCTTCACTTCCTTGCCCTGATCATCCACCACCGCCATATCCACCCCAAAGAAAGGCAACCCGGCCGATCCTGGCTTCGTTGCGTGGACTCCAGGCAACGTGGTGATCAGATGACTTCCCGTTTCCGTCTGCCACCACGTATCAACGATCGGACAACGCCCCCCGCCGATCACTTGGTGATACCAACGCCACGCCTCCGGATTGATCGGCTCCCCCACGGATCCAAGTAATCTCAGGGAAGATAAGTCATGCTTCTTCACCCAATGATCTCCCCAACGAATGAAGGAGCGGATCGCCGTCGGTGCCGTATAAAAAATATTCACACGATGCTTTTCAATGATCTGCCAGAAACGATCCGGTTCGGGCTGATTCGGCACCCCTTCATACATCAAGGTAGTCGTTCCATTACTCAGAGCTCCGTACACCGTATAACTGTGGCCCGTCACCCACCCCACATCGGCCGTGCACCAAAACAGATCGGTTTCCTTCAAATCAAACACCCACTTTGTCGTTAAATGTGCCCCCAGGAGGTATCCCGCCGTGGTGTGTAAAATTCCCTTCGGCTTTCCCGTGCTACCGCTCGTATAAAGAATAAAGAGTGGATCCTCACTATCCATTTTTTCAGGCGGACAGGTCGAGGGCTGATGCGCCACCAGTTCGTGCCACCACCGATCGATAGGATTTAGCTTTTCGAGATGCCCCGTACGCTTCAAGACAATCACTCTTCGCACTCCAGGACACACCGCTACCGCAGCATCCACATTCTGCTTCAATCCTCCCACCTGACCTCTCCGATACCCTCCGTCCGCCGTGATGACCAATTTTGCACCACAATCCTGAATTCGATCTTTTAACGACTCTGAACTGAATCCTCCAAATACCACGCTGTGGACTGCCCCGATTCTCGCACAAGCCAACATGGCAATCGCAGCCTCTGGCACCATCGGAAGATAAATCATCACCCGATCCCCCTTTTTCACCCCCTCTCCTTTCAGCGCATTGGCAAAACGGCAGACCTCATCATGCAACTGCTGATACGTCAGTACCCGAACATCTCCCGGTTCCCCTTCAAAGAGGATCGCTGCCTTGTGCCGTTTTCCTCCTTCGAGATGGCGATCGATGCAATTAAAGCTCACATTCAACTTCCCACCGACAAACCACTTCGCAAAGGGGGACTTCCAATCCAAAGTCTTTTTTGGTTGCGTGAACCAAGCCAACTCTCCCTTTCCAATCCGACCCCAAAACTTGTCAGGACTCCTCAACGACTCCCGATGCATCGACTGATATTGGGAGAGACTCGGAAATACTGCTTTTTTTACGAAATGAACCGAAGGCTTGTATTTTTCGGGGTGCTTCATCGAATGACTCATTTGGCAGACCTTGTCCTAACAAGTCTCTCCACACCTGCAATAATCTGCTCCACGGGTGCCATACGTCCAGGGCCCTCTTCCCCGCACGCCAATCGTCCCTCCGCCGGACCGACCCAATTCGCCCCGCGCTGGGTGAGAACCTTCACGTTGGCTTGGGTTGCAGGATGTTTCCACATCTGGGTGTTCATCGCAGGAACGAGGACTAACGGAGCCTGAGAGGCTAGTAAAACAGCCCCCAAAACATCCCCCGCCATTCCATGGGCCGTTCTTGCCAGACAATCCGCCGTCGCAGGTGCCACCACTACCACATCGGCCAACCGTGCCAGATCCAGATGACTCATCCTCCCCCCTTCCCCCTCTTCCCAAAGAGAGGTGTGCACGGGCCGATGAGTTAAAGCTGCCAACGTCAGCGGAGTGATAAAACGTGCACCATCCCCCGTCAGAATGGCATGCACTTCCCAGCCTTTTTGCACCATTGCACTCGCCAGATCTGCCGCACGGAATGCTGCGATCGAGCCTGTCACCCCAAGAACAACGCAAGGAGAACGCTTCTCAGCCATGTTGTAGATCCAGCCTCCGACTGAGATAACGCTCCGCCCGAATGATCGCACGGAACTTGATCAGATCTTCCTCCATCGAACTACTCAAAATCGTATAGCGATAACTTTTCCAATCCGCCATCTCAGCATCAGCTGCTTGGATCCGTTTCGCAATCTGTTGGTCATCTTCCGTCCCTCGCCCCTGCAACCTTCGCTTCAATTCCTCAAGATCTGGAGGCATGATGAAAATATCCGCCAAGGCCTCTTTGATTTTCGGATCCTGCGTTGATCGGACCTGGCGCGCCCCCTGCACATCGATATCCAGCAACACATCCCGACCCGCCGCCAAATGCTCCAGGACCGGCTCCTTTGGAGTTCCATACAAATGCCCATACACATCCGCCGTTTCCAACATCTCCCCTTCCTTCATTTTCTTTTGAAATTCTGATTGGGTGAGGAAAAAGTAGTCAACCCCGTCTTTTTCCCCCGTCCGGATCGGCCGCGTCGTGCAGCTGATCGAATACACAAGATCCGGAGTCTGGCGAACACTCGTACACAAAGTGGTTTTCCCCGTTCCGGACGGCGCCGAAACGACAAACAGAATCCCGGATCGGTTGAAGTTATTCAAGATTGGCCGCCTGTTCTCTGAGCTTCTCCAGCTCGGATTTAAATCCGATCGCCAGTCGCGTTAAACCCAAATCTCCCGACTTCGAACCGACCGTGTTGACCTCCCGTTGCAATTCCTGAATCAAGAACTCCAAGGTTCGACCTCCCGGAGCCCGCGTCGATGCCAACCCTTGTGCTTCCAGAAGGTGAGCCCGAATCCGACCCAGCTCCTCCGTCACGTCCCCACGATCGGCTGCCGAAGCCACTTCACGCGCGACCCGCTCCGGATCCAACACAACACCCGCCTCGCCAGCCAGCTCCTGAATTCTCGCACAAATTCTCTGTCCCTGCTTCCGGCGCATCTCACCCGCCGCCTTGTCCATTTTTTTTCGAATTTCCTCCATCTTGCGCAAATGAACACGCAGCCCCCCCACCATCCTGACACCCTCCCTCTCACGCGATTCCACCATCTTCTTCACTGCACGACGTACCCCTTCTAGAATTTTTCGATCCTCAGCCGGGACAACCGTCCGACCCGTGCTCACCACCACCCCAGGTAACCCTAAAAGATCCGACCAAGACGGTCCCCCTTCCACGCCCAACCTTTTCCCCGCCCTCTTAAGCTCTGCCGCATACGCCGACGCCCTGCCCAAATCCAAAGTACGTCCATTCCGATCCATTCCCGCTTCCAGATGCAGGGCAACCGTTACCTTTCCTCGGGAAACCGCTTCAGCCACATCCTCGCGAATCTGGCGCTCCAATCGTGCCAGATCCCCTGGAGTGAAAACGATGACCTCCAATCCCCGTTTATTCACGGACGAGACTTCGATCCGAATGCGAGCATGCCGCGTCGGCACCTCCACTGAACCAAAACCGGTCATGCTACGCATCTTGAAATCCTAAAGGGAACGCCCCGCGACTGAAACCCTTTTCAACCGCCTCACCACTTTAATAAATTCCCCACCCCCTGCAAGATTGCCCCCGCAGGCTGAGTCGCGGCCCCAGCTGCACTCCCAGCCGCACCCCCAGCCCCTTGTAAAATACCTACAGGTGCATTGATCAGTAGATTAATTCCAGCCTCTGCCAACATCCTCGAAACATCCATATTCACCTTAGGATCTTGAATCGTTCCCGTGATCGTGGCCGAACCAGGAATTTTCGTATAGTAATCGTTGCTTGATCCAACCAGCTCGGTCATCACGCCCTGCAGTTGCCCGCTGCTCTGCATCGCCTCTTTGGTTAAAGCCAACTGAACTTTAAAATCCAAGGTCTGATCCCACCAGTCCAACCATCCATCCAAATCCGCCGACAAAGCAGTCCCGCTCACCTTCAGATCCGGCACGCTGATTCGCTTTCCTTGAAGCGTGAAGTTCGATCCCAAATCATTAATCTCGCTCCCTGCAATAAAACTGGATCCCAAAAAGGCACCTGCAGCTCGCAACGCCTTTGCCAAAGATGGCAATCGCTCGAGATGAGCCTGATAGAGACGAAAGCTTCCTTGTCCACTCAACGAGCGCCGTAACTCATCCAAAGTCGGTTTCCCGGCCTGTGCCGCAAGTTGCAGGTCCACCCATCCGCCGATCGGCCCTTTCGCATCTGTGATCAGATTTCCCAAAATTGCCCCCAAGGGAAATTTGCTCATCACCACCTTGGCCTGAACCGGTTGATCAACACCCCCGGACTGCACAACCGAAGCCCGGACGACTCCGCCCTTAACCTGAACCACCGAAGGCTCCAGCAAAATCCCCTCCGGACCCCAACGAAAACGGGGAACCTGCACAGGCCCTACTGTCGCCTCCTCCACAATGATCTGCTCTAAGGCGGCGGATAAATCGATTCTCCAAGGTTCATTCGAAATCGGCGCCGCTCCCGCTACCGGCTTCGCATTTCGGATCTGCTCCGTCTGCGCTAAGATTCCCCGAAGATCAAGAACTCCACCCTTCACCTGGGCCTTCACCGAATGGTTACTCACCAGCAACGAGGGAATGATGACAGGATCGTTTGGAAATCCAGAAAAGATCAAAGAGCCATCCTTAAACGCAAAGCTTTCCGTCCTCTTTTCAAAGTCGAAATCCCCATTCAACCGAACCGAAACACCTGCCTTTTTTGTGTCCTCCACCAAACGAGCCTCCACTAAACTCAAATCGATCTCCCCGCTTCCCCCGTACTCCCCAGGTTCGAAAAATCCAGCGCCTAAAACAACATCCCCATCCACCCATCGGGCAGGGGTAAGCCACCGATTCATCAGCCAAGCAACCCAACCCTCCGAAAAACGCCCCCCGTCCCATGCCCATGCACCATTCTTTGCCCAATTCACTTGGTTCACTGAGAGATTTCCCACCCCGCTCTTTGCACTCAACTGCACATCCTTGATCGATTGGACTCCGTTCTTCCACTGAACAATTCCCTGACTCCGCACCTCAGCTCCCGTGATCGTACCTAGGCTGGTATGACCTCCCGAGAAACCGGATATAACCGCACTATACCCAATCGTTCTCCCCACGTCTTTTGGATCCCCCACTTCAGCTTGCAGGGTCAAATCCCCGTCCGACATGTAATCCGACCAACCGGTCAAAACATCCTTCACGACTGCCAAATCCAAAGTGCCCTTGGCCGATAAGGCAGGACGAGACTCCTTTTCAACTTTGAAATCCAACCAAGATTGCCCTTCCTTTTTCACCACCAAACTCACCCTCGGAATTTCGAGATCTCCATTTTCCCCCAGCGCGATTCCAGCCGTCAAACTCACCTGGTGGTCTTTCAACTGAACCTCGGGCAGGTCGATGGTGAAATCAGGCATCTGGAGATTCACTTCGCCTTGGAAAATCCCTTTTTTCGGATCACTGCGAACCTGAATAAATCCTGACGCCGTTCCCAAAAGAGAAGTTTCCTTCGCTTCCGGAAAAATGAGGGGGCCAAATAGTCCAACGGGCCAACTTGTGTACTGAATCGAACCGGTCGCCACACCCTGCCCACTCGGTCGCCACTCTCCCTTTCCGATTTTCTCCAAAGTGAGCACTTGATCCAACGAAGCTCGAATTGCGTCGGAGCCGTCCCGATGACGAGCGGTCAGGGCGAGCTGTTCGATCGACAGTTTTCCCACATTGCCGGAGGGCCAAGTCGCCTGAACTCCACCCTGAATCGATGAAAAGTCCACCAAACGGGAATGGTCCGGAGTTCCTGTTTCAACGGTAATCGAACCGTCCAGATTGGCCTTCACCCGATCCTGACTTCCTTTTCTTTCAAACTGAAAAGAACCCGACCCGGTCGCCGCCTGCCATTTCCAATTCGGAGTGATCAATCCTAGAATGGGCACCAAACAAGAAGACTCCATTCGCGTCAGATCCAAAGTAGCCTTGCCCTCATTTCGCGAAGGAGCCCACTCCCCCATCCCGCGGCTATCTAACAACATCTGCCCCCCTCGATCAGCCTGCCCGATGAATTCCGGAAAACTCCAACACCCCGCCTGATAAATCAGCTCAGAAGAAGCCCTGGCCCTCCATGGAGCTGCCGTTTCTCCTACCCAATGCATCTTATCCAAAGTCAGGGACGCCAAACCTTTTCCCTTCTCCTGGAGATTTCCGGAAAATTCGAGATGCAACTTCGCAAGCCCAGAATCCGGCCAAAGCTTGGCTCCCGACCACGCATTTCCCAATCCAACCAGTCCGGCCTGCCCATCCCCCATTATCCACCCCTCTCCCTTTGACCAATCCCACTCCGCCTGGACCTTTGCCTTCAGATCCTCCGCTTCTCCTCCAGCCCAACTCGCTTGGACAACTCCCTCCTCAAGACGGACTTTTTTGGCCCCCTCGAAAACAGTCCGAAATTGGACCCCGGCGGAATCCACCTGCAGATCTCCCTTCAGCCAAGAGCCACTCGCCCGCATCGCTCGGCTTTCGATACGACCCGTCAACTGCACAGTTCCGCCTTGAATCTTTCCTTCTCCCTGAGCAGACAACTGACCTCCCCGAACTTTGAACTGCTCAGGCGAAAGGACGAGGGGCGCCACCGCTGCCAACTCCATTCCCTGAAAAGCCCACTGCAGAGTCGCTGTC
Organism: Akkermansia muciniphila; assembly: GCA_945878585.1. Classification (GTDB taxonomy): domain Bacteria; phylum Verrucomicrobiota; class Verrucomicrobiia; order Methylacidiphilales; family Verrucolacustridaceae; genus Verrucolacustris. The sequence goes on along the minus strand of CAMDXQ010000002.1, from coordinate 48,392 downwards.
TCTGTCGAAGTCGGTAGTCCACCCTGCAGATAAAACTCTGCAGGCCGATCCAAACTGGCCTGCAAATCTTTCACCCCCCCCTTCTGCCCTAGCTCCAATTGAAGATTCTCGATTCGCAAGGTTTTGCTGTCCGCACTCCAAGCCCCTTGGGTTACCCCAAGAAGTTCTGCTGGTCGCGCAGGCCAGACAAGCCCGACTCCAGAAACAATTTGCACCCCATGCCCCTGCAACTTGGCACTTCCCAGGACCGCCTTTTTCGTTCCCCCTTCCAGATGGAACTCCCCACCCAGATTTCCTTCCACCGATTTTACCCCCCGCGCTTGAAACAGCACCCCAACCACCGCTAGATCGACTGGATCCAGATTGAGATCCAACTCCCAGTCTCCCGATTTGTTCCGCTGGCCCGACGCCAAAGTCGATAATTTGACACCGCCCACTCCTTCCCAAGATCCATGCATTTTTTCGATTTTCCATTCGTCTCCAAGGAAACCGCTTCCATCCCCCTGAACGACCAATCGACATGGTGCCACCAACTCCAATGGGGAAAGATCCACCACCGTGCCAATATCCACTGCCAGTTTCCCCTTCCACTGGTCGATTCCCAATCCGGTTGCATTTTTCGCAATTTGCAACTCAACGACCCCGCTCAGCTCCTCTTTTCCAGGCCCATTCCATGAAAGTTTTCCTATCTTTCCCTGAATCTCCCGCGGGGATTTTCCATCCCAACCCTTCGCTTGGACTTTGACGTCACCCAGAATTAACGCACCGTGCCCGATTCGAACCCTCCCCTCCGTGATCTCCAGGTCTGCTTCTCGCAGCCGGAAAGGTAGTACTAAACTGATTCCACTCCCAGGAGTCGGTTTCCACTCGAGATCGAGCAACCCGAGTTTTATTTGCGCCAGAAGAATTTCCGGTTGCCCCGTGAGCAGACTTTTCAGATCCAATACAACCAAGGCCGAATCCAGATCGACCCGCGACTTTTCTGGGTTCACAGCCTCCAAACCCTCAATCTGCAGTTTCCCCAAAGGGCTGAGGCTCGCGGATACGGCACGTGCCTTCCACCCAACCGCCCGTGCTGTCAAAGGAAGGGTGATTCCCCGAAAAACTTCCGGTTGAAACAGTAAAGTGGCGATCACCCCAAAAAAAGCGGCCAATGATGTCAGTCCAAACTTAGCAACACCCCCGAATGTCATTCACGAGATCATGCCTCACCTTGCCCCCCACCCGCAACCCCCGACAAGGACTCGCCTCTTTCACAACTTCCTCTTTACTGAATCAAACCTTTGAAGACCTCCCGTTTTCTTCTCCATCCAACCCGAACCACCGGATTCCTGAGTCAGACCTTTCATGCCGCCCGACCTGGCGACCCCCGCAAATACATTCTAAAAGTTGGGGCCGACCGACCTGTGGCTCAAAAGTTCTCCCGACACATCCGCGCCTTCCAACGTGAACTCCTCGCCTATCAACTCCTCAAGCCGCTGGGAGGAAAACATGTTCCGCGCTGCATAGCTTCAGCCTCCGTTCCCGATGGGTCGGATGGCCTCATTCTGCTTCAAGAAATCTTTCCTTGTCGCACTGGAGACCAGATTCAAGGTCTATCATTTAGGGAGCTTTCCTCCGTGGCGCGATCGATCGGGTCTGTTCATGCAAGATTTTGGAATTCCAATCAAATACGCAAGATCAAGGCTCTTCCACTTCACCACTATAACCGAGCCCATGAGGCTGGTAAACATACCCAGACATTTCTTAGGAACTGCAGATCCCTTTTAACGAAAAAGGATGTGAAACGAATGCAGCATTTTCTTCCCACGATTACTCAAGCGCTTCATCAGGCCGAAAAGCGGCCCATCACCCTTGTCCACGGTGATCTACGCGCCGACAACCTTCTTCTCGCTGGATCCAAGGTTTTTATCGTCGATTGGCAGATCGCTGCCCGCGGCTTGGGGGCCTTCGATCTAGCTCGGGTGATCGGAGGAAGCTCTTCTCGTCCCCTCACACTTCGGGATCAGCATAAACTCATCTGCATCTGGCAGAAAACGCTGAGGCAAGGGGGAGTCCGTGGATACAATCTCACAGATGCATGGCGTGATTATCAGATTGGGGTGGCCCTTACTCTATCCATCCCCATCACCAATGGCCCCACCCTCGTCCAACTTTCAACACGCGGCCGCAAGATTGCCCGTTTGATGGTTCGCCGTTTTTTCCAGAACGCAGAGATCGTACTCGGGATATAATTTCCCATCGTGTGCCCTTCATGGGCACCATCAGGCCTCAACTCTTCAATAAAAATCGGGCGGCTTCGTTGACGTCCTTGTCTCCCCGTCCCGAAAGATTCACGAGGATGATCTGATCCTTTTTTAACTTTGGAGCTTCCTTCATGGCAAAGGCCACCCCATGCGCTGTTTCAAGTGCGGGAAGAATTCCCTCAACCTTTCCCAAGGTTGAAAAGGCATCCAAAGCTTCGTCATCGGTCGCATAGGTGTATTCGGCCCTTCCGATCTCCCTTAAATGACAATGCTCCGGCCCTACTGCGGCATAATCCAAACCCGCCGAAACCGAATGGGTCGACTCGATCTGCCCATCCGCATTCTGCAACAAAAACGATTTCGAACCCTGCAATACTCCTAATTTTCCGCCTTGGAAACGAGCGGCATGTTTACCGGGCTTGATCCCTTCCCCTCCCGCCTCCACTCCGACCAGACGAACTTTTTCATCATTCAGAAAGGCGTAAAAGATGCCGATCGCATTGCTTCCTCCTCCGACACAGGCACAGATCACGTCAGGCAATCCTTCCTCCCTCTCCATCATCTGCGCCCTTGCCTCTTCCCCGATCACTTTATGAAACTCCCGAACCATATAAGGATACGGGTGCGCCCCGTAAGCCGTGCCGAGCACATAATGAGTTGTCCTCACATTCGTCACCCAATCCCGCATCGCCTCGTTCACAGCCTCCTTCAACGTCTTTTGACCTGCTGTCACCCCTACCACTTTCGCACCCAAAAGCCGCATCCGGGTCACATTCAAGGCTTGGCGACGCATATCCTCTTCCCCCATGTAAATAATGCACTCCATTCCATACCGGGCCGCCATCGTCGCGGTCGCCACTCCGTGCTGGCCCGCGCCCGTCTCGGCAATAATCCTCTTTTTTCCCATCCGTCTGGCCAGAATCACTTGGCCCAGGGCGTTATTGATCTTGTGCGCCCCCGTATGAAGCAAGTCCTCCCGCTTCAAATAGATCTTTGCTCCTCCGCAATGTTGAGTCAGTCGTTCGGCAAAATAGAGGGGAGTCGGACGACCCGTAAAATCACGGCGCATTTCTTTGAGTTCATGCAGAAAGGCCGGATCTTTTTGGGCTTTGGCAAACTCTGCACCCAACTCCTCCAAGGGTGCCACTAAGGTCTCAGGAACATACCTCCCCCCATATGCCCCAAAATGTCCTGAGGCATCCGGCACGGGCAGATATTCAGTTTTTGCCTTCACAAGAGAACTCTACCTCAAAAACGCCCCCGAAGAAACCCTCCTACTTAACTAAGAAGGCTATTCTTTCAACTGCCTCAGGGCGTTCGCAGGATCCCCATCCTTCATCAGCGTTTCCCCCACCAGCAGGCAGTGGATTCCCTGTGCCGTCACGATTTTTACATCTTCCTTTGTCCGAATCCCGCTCTCACTGATCCCTAGACAGTCGGACGGAATTTCGGAAGCCAGCTCCTCCGTTGTCTTCAGATCCACCACAAAGGTGTGCAAGTTGCGATTATTGATTCCAATGATGTCCGCATCAATTTCCAAAGCCCGATCCATCTCCGCCAAATCGTGCACCTCCACCAAAACATCCGACTGCAGAGTACGCCCCAGATCATACAGCCGCTTCAACTCATCATCCGTCAACGCTGCTACAATCAACAGGAAAGCATCCGCACCAGCAGCCACGCTTTCATAAACCTGAGCCTCGGTAAGAATGAAGTCCTTCCGCAAGACAGGCAGGGAGATCTCCTCTCTCACTTTTTTCATATCCGCTAGACACCCTTTAAAGAACTCCTGATCAGTCAGAACGGAAACCGCCCCCGCACCACCTTTCTCATACAGCTTCGCCTGAGCCACCGGATCGTATTTTCCGACGATCGCACCTGCTGAGGGCGAGGCCGCTTTACACTCCGCAATCACTGTAACGATTCCGGGTTGGAAGAGATTCGACCGAAAACCACGGAAATCATTTCGAAGGAGAGCCTGCCTTCGGAATTCGGCCTTATTTCCTTCGATGGCTTCCGCTTCTTTCCGCTTGTTGCTCAGAATCGCTGCCAGACGATCTTTACCACTGCTCATTCTTCGTCCTCGTCCTCAATCGGACCTGTTCTCTTTTTTCCCTTCAAGAAAGCATTCAGAAACGGGTCGATCTCTCCGTCCAACACTGCCTGAACATCACTCGTCTGCTCACCCGTCCTTAAATCCTTCACCATCTGATACGGTTGTAGAACATAAGACCGAATCTGGTGACCCCAACCGATTTGACCCTTCGCCGCATAGTTCTGCTCCTGCTCCGCCATTTTTTTGTCCAGTTCAGCTTGTTTGATCCTGGCTGCGAGAACCTTCATCGCCGTGGCCCGATTCTTGATCTGCGATCTCTCGTTCTGACAGGTCACTACCAAGCCCGTGGGAAAGTGGGTGATTCGGACTGCTGAATCGGTCGTATTCACCCCTTGCCCGCCATGTCCCCCTGCTCGAAACACATCGACCCGGATATCCTTATCTGGAATCTCCAGCTCCACTTCCTCATCAGGTTCAGGAACGATTTCCGCCGATGCAAAGGATGTCTGGCGCTTCCCCTGAGAATTGAAGGGAGATATCCGCACCAGCCGATGAACCCCTCGATCCGCCTTCAAATATCCATATGCATTTTCCCCGGAGACCCGAAGCATGGCATTTTTGATCCCCGCCTCTTCCCCCAATAAAATATCTAACACCTCGACCTTAAAGCCTCGCCGTTCGGCCCACCTTTGATACATCCGCATCAATATATTGGCCCAGTCACACGCCTCCGTCCCACCCGCCCCGGCATTCAGGCTCAAAATCGCGTTTCGACGATCATCCGGTTGAGAGAGAATGAACTGAACCTCGGTCTGTTCCAACATCGCGACCCCCTCCCGCAGTTCCCGTGCATAATCGGCTTGGGCAGTCGGACTTCCATCTTCCTCGGCCAACTCCTGATGAACTGGCAAATCAGCAACCTTTCGCTCCAACTCTTTCATCTGATCCAATTTCTTCCGCAAAGCATTGGCTTCCGCGGCGATCTTTTGGGCTTTCGTTGAATCGTTCCAAAAGTCCGGGGCCGACATCCGCCCCTCAAACTCTTTTAACTGCCCTTCTAATTTTGCCGGGTCAAAGAAACCTCCGTAACTCCCGCAAGCGGGAGTTCACGGAGGCGAGGTCGATCGTTTCAGCAGGCAGTGCCATAAGGGCATAAAATGCCCGAAAATATATACCACCTCAAGCTCCTGCTGGTTTTCGCAAAAAGAAAACCCCCGAGTAGCTCATCCCAGCTACTCGGGGGTTCCTAAACTAACTGTTTTCTAAATCATCTTTAGAAGCTGTAGACCACCTCGGCACCCGCGTAATAGGCGGGCCCACCGGAAACCGCCCCACTATTTTCTCCGGCGACGTGGCCATTGCTGACGATATTACTGCCCCAGTCCATTCTATATTCAGCACGGAGAAGCAGATTATCAATCACGTTGAAACCAGCAGTCAGGGTGTATTCCCACAGATTAGTGCCGGTGACGTGGCCACCATTTTGCACGCTGGTAGAAGGATTCCCTTGAGTTCCAAACTTCAAGTCATTGTTACTTCCCAGATATTCCCCTCGGCTGGCCAAACTAAACCAGTCATTGAACTGATACTTGGCATAAGCCCCAACACCATACACGCTTGAATTCACCGTGGTCGGTCCTGTTGTATTACCACTTTTCACAAACCAAACGGTATTGAACGCCAAAAGAAGTTTATCTTCTGCGAACTTTGGCGCCCAATTTCCCCATGAGTTGTAATACCAAGTGTAAGCAGATACGGATCCCCCGTTGTTGTTATACCCTTGGCTGGAGTTTCCAGACCCCGTAGCCGTGTTGTTATCGTACCCAGTGCTGTATTGAAAATTATTACTCCAGTTCGCGTTCCCGCTGGGAGCAGTAAAATTAAGTGCAGCGAGTACGGCACACCCGTCTCCGTCGTTCGGGTTTGTTGTGGTGTTATTGTCGGAATTTGATCCGTTGACCACCCCGATCTTGCCGTCGATATATTCATCAAAGTTGTAAGACGAAAGGACGCCAGTGTAATAAAGAGGCAGTTGATTGAAGATAAGACCAAAAGTGGTATTCATATTTGCAGGTCGTTCCATCACTTCGTAGCCCAAAATCGAAACAAACTTACCCACCTTGAAGTCCCACCCGTTCCCAACAGGAGCTCGGATCGAAGCATAGGCCTGCTCCAAAAAAAGAGAGTTCGAATTCATATCTGTGTTCGTGGGGCCCCCGTTCACGGTCGTCTGGGCAGAAGTTCGATTAATAAAGTAAGTCGCATCTTCACCGATCATGACATCCGCTCGGAAACCGGCTTGGGCCTTATTCTCTGAACTCAAAGCTTTTTCCAAAGCAATCTTGACCGCATAAAGATTAAAATCACCTCGTTGGGCTGTATCGCTTCCGAGACGTCCATTCACAGTTGAGGACCCTTGGCTTGTGCCTGTAAAATTGTAGCTATAGCCGGTGTCGACGTATCCGCTGAGCTTGATCCCCTTCTGGGCGGTCTCAACGAAGTTGTTCTGAAACATTTTTTTGGTGTCTTGAGCAGAGGCTTCCGGAGCGCTGTCTGCGAGGGATAAGCTGGCCATGGCGGCAAGCACGCTAAGAATCGCTGCGATGTTTTTGATCATTTTATTTGTATCTCCTTTGGTTTGTGTTGCTTTTCAAGTTGATCACACGGATGACGATCGAATCAATATATTTTAATCTCTTACTTTGGAATAAGACCGAATGGTTTAAAGCTTGTTCGTTAAACGAATCAACCCCAAGAAAACCAACCCCATGGATACCCCGACGATCCAATTCCCCCACTGGGTATATATGGTGACCTTGGGACGAGTTAAATCCAACTCCCCGGAGATGAAGCCGGGCCTCTGATACGATTGAAACTCTGAATCCCAAACCTGCCCAATAACTACACCCCGCGGACTGATCAGCGCAGTTACCCCGTCGTTTGTGGCTCGCAATAAAGGCAGCCGTGTTTCGATGGCCCGAAAACGCGCATTTTCCAGATGTTGTTCCGCTTCAGCCGACCTCCCAAACCAGGCATCATTTGTCAAATTCACCAGAAGATGTGGGAGTTTTTGCGCCGCTCTCCTGACCACCCTAGCCACCGAATCCTCAAAGCAGATCAGGGGGGCAATCCTGACCCCACTCTCGGCCAATTCGAAAACCCCAGAGATTTCACCTGCTGTCAGATCCCCTCCAGGAGGAACCAGTTTTCGCAACCATGGAAAAATTCCGGCCAAGGGCACATACTCCCCCATAATCACAAGATGGGATTTATCGTATACTTGGGGAGGTCTTCCCTCCCCACCGGTAAACAGAACCGCACTATTGAAGGTGTTGGCACCACGGATATCCAATGAGCCCGTTAACAGCGAACGGGCTCCTTCTCTTCGTACCTTTTGCACCGCTTTTTGAAATTCCGGTTCCTCCCTCCAACCCGTCCCCGCCAAACTCTCAGGCCAAACCATAAGATCGATCGGGCCACTTTGCGTGAGGGCGACTCTCGACCCCTTCGTTAGCTCCTCCACCACTTTTGCTATTCCCGCCGACCTCCAAGGATCCTGCGGAACCGCAGGCTGAATCGCCGCATAGCTCAGGGTGTGAACCGCTTTGTCATTCGGATGAAGAACCGCCCTCGCGCCGTACACCATCGTCATCCCAAGAACAAAAACTCCAGCCGTAAAATCCCACCTCGGCTTCCATTTTTGGGTACCCCGTATTTCCAATTCAAAACGCCGTGCGGTTAGGGTTAGGGTTAACCCGCCAAACGCCACCACCCAGGTGACGAATGGAACTCCCCCCAAATCCGCAATCTGGGCCAAAAGGAGCAGATTTCCTTGCGATACTCCCAGTTCGTTCCAACCAAATCCGCTGAAAACGATCCCCCGAAGCCATTCGGTCAGAACCCAAGCCGAGGCGCCGAGAGCCACATGCCGGATATTTCCTACGCTCGTCATTCGCTCCACATCGGCACCTGCAAACCGAACCCACAGGACAAACCAAAGCGCAGGATAGATCGCCATATAAAGACACAGCACGAACCAACCCGCCGTCGTGACCGATGTCAGCCAGCTGAAAGTGGTCAGAAAATGGGTCGCTCCTGCAAACCAACCCAAGGAAAAGCTTTGTTGAATATTCGGCCTCTCCCGCACCCCATAGTAGGCCAAAGGGATCAATGCGAGCCATCCAGCCAGAGGCTGACTAAAAGGGGCAAACCCCAACGTCAACGCGAGACCGGTCAATCCGGCGCAAAGCAAACCTACCGTAGGAATCCCGAACATGTTCTTTTTTCGTCCCCGGAAGCCCCTGAGTCAACGTCGGCGGAAGCTTGTCGCGAGACCGCCCCTGCTCTTACCTCGTAGGGTGATCCCGGCTCGACTCCGCGAATGGCTCTGGAAATTTTTCCTCATCTGGGCGGGGATTGGACTACTTGCGGTAACTTTCCGCCTTACCCCGGCGTGGGCTGCGACCCTCCCCCTTCCGCTTGGGTTAACTCAATTCATTACTCTTTGCCTCCAAAATGGGGATTTTATTTCCATGCTTCTGGCCGCCACCCATGTCTACTTCTCGGCGGTGGATCGGTTGGGTCTGCGCCGCGCGAGAATCACAGCAGCCGCCATCCTACTTTCTTCCGCCCTGCTCGAGACCGTGGGCACTCTCAGTGGAATTCCTTTTGGATCATATCAGTACACCGATGCCTTTGGTCCACGAATGGGGGGCATTCTGCCTTTGGCCATCCCCCTCGCTTGGTTTGCTGTGGTCGCAGGCGCGAATCTTAGTTTGAGTCAGTACTGGCTGGGGGGTTCCCGCGCCCCGATTGCGATTGCCACAGGAGCCTTTGCCATGCTTTTCGATTTTTTAATGGAACCTTTTGCGTACGCCATCCGCGGATACTGGCACTGGGCCGGAAACGTGGTTCCACCACAAAACTTTTTCTCGTGGTTCATCTTTAGCGCCCTTTTAGCTTGGGTCACCCCTGTGTACGCGGAACCTGCCCGACAAGCCGACCCCCGCCCCGCCATCACTCTGGGGATTATGTTGGGCCTGTTTCTCGCCGCCCGGATTTCGCACGGAATTTAGATCCTGAATTCAGCGTTTCTGTTTTTTCCACCACACTCCCAATCCACGAACTACTTTCTGCCCCATCGACAGGCTGTGTCGTTTCCGAAACACATCGTAACCCGACGCCTCGATCGGATCCAAAATCCCCGCATACAGATCTCGCATCAACCAGACGGACATCTGAGCTCCGCCTGCAGGGAGAAGGGCGATTCCCGGCTCAGCCAGACGATACTGTTCGCGGGCCCGTTCCACCTGAAACTGCATAAACTCGGCCCAGTGCCCGGAGGCTCGACCCATGAAAAGATCTTCCGCACGAATCCCATACTGCTCCCGCTCCCGGGCAGGCAGATAAATCCGACCTGCCTTTGCATCTTCCGCCACGTCCCGCAAAATATTGGTTAACTGCATTCCCCGCCCCAAATCCATTGCCCTGGGTTCGGCCGCAGGATCCTCCGAGCCAAAGACCCTCATCATCATCAGTCCGACGGTTCCGGCCACCCGATAACAGTACAGATCCAAATCCTCCCAAGTCTGCAGATTCACAGGACCGGCATCTCCAGCCACCCCGATCGCCAAATCCTCAAACCATCGCCGGCGGATTTTTTTTCGGCTGATCGTGTCTCGAAAAGCCGGCATCCACTCCTCCCCAGGTTGGTTTCCTCCGGATTCAAAAGCCCTTAACAACAGCTCTCCAGCCACCTCCGGTCGAACTGTTTCCCCCCGAGCGACCCCCTGATCCACTACGTCGTCGATCGAACGACAACACGCATACACCGCATAGGCATCCTGCCGAACAGATTCGGACAGGACGTGGGATGCAAAATAGAAGGTTTTGGCGTGCTCCCGGGTAATCGCCCGCGCAGCTCGAAATGAATCGGCCAAAGTTGGCGACGTAGACGCGCCCAACCGACTAGCTCCCCAAACGAACGGTTTGGCGTACCCACGCAATCGCCTCGGCAATCGAGGCCTGCTCCGCTTCCGTCAAATGGGATTGAGCCAAGACCTGATTTGCTTGCTCAAACAAACTGCGGCAACGCTCCTGCATGGCTTGGATCGCCCCCGATTTTCGCAAAAGATCCTGCACCTTCGAAATCGAGGCCTCGTTCCGGGCTGCCGAATGAAAACACATCTGGAGGAACGAGCGATCCACTTCACCCAATCGTTGGTACGCTTCGTGCATCAACAGGGTTTTCTTTCCCTCCAAAAGATCGGTCGGCAAGAGCTGATCCTTTCCGTCCAAATGGGAAATCTCGAGCAGGTCGTTTTGAATCTGGAATGCCAAACCCAGGGGCTCCATCACCCGGGCCAGATCATCCGCTTTTTCAGAAGACGCCCCCGCCAGCAATGCTCCGATCACGCAGGGTGCCTCAAAGGTGTACCGCGTCGTCTTCAGGAGATAGGTCAACTCGATCTCGTCACGAGTCACCCGCCCGATATCTCGCGAGCCTAATAGAATATCGAAAATCTCCCCTACCCCCGTGTCGGTGACATAGGATAAAAGTTTTGCCAACGCCTGCTGGCGAGGAACCGGGTCAAAGGCACTCTGCTGAAGGGTTTCAACTGATAGGGCGAAAAGAAGATCTCCCACCACCAGGGCCACTCCTTGACCTGTCCGTTCCGCGTGACTCATCCGACCTTGTCTCTGCTCGACCAGCTTATGGAAGGTGGGCAAACCCCGACGCTTCTCGGAGCGATCGATCAAGTCATCGTGCACCAAAACAAAGGCATGCAGGAGCTCGAGTGAGAGTGCTGCCTGGATGAGCGACTTGTCTGCCCAGCCTTTTTTCCCGCCCAAAGCCCGGTAAGTCAGAAGAAAAAGCAAGGGCCGGATCCGTTTGCCCTTTCGGCCAACAAACTCGCACATGTCGAAAAAAACAGGCTCAAAAAGATCTCCGAACTCATACCGCTCTTTCTGCCGATGGAAAAAGCCCTGCATCTCCTGCTCTAGAAGCCCCGGGAGACTCTCCCGTTCGACGATAAGGGGGGGCAAACTCACAGGGAATAATACGGAGAAAAGGGGGTCGGAGGCCAACCCGAAAAAGAGAAGTTATTCATATTGTATATTCGCTCCCTTGCGGGCGCTCCGATTTGGGTATGATTTTTAATGTGGCGTGCTCGGCGAATACCAAATGATGAGGCGGAACACTTTTCGTCAGAAAAACTCCTCCCCCGATTGTGCTTCCCTCCCCCACGACCGTTTCACCCCCCAAAATCGTTGCTCCAGGGTAGATCGTCACTCGATCTTCAATCGTCGGATGCCGCTTTCGGCCTCGCAGACTTTGGGCCCCCGTGACCGACCGCGCCCCCAGTGTCACTCCGTGATAAATCCTCACTTCCTGACCAATCTCCGTGGTTTCTCCGATCACTACGCCCGTTCCGTGATCGATGAAAAAAGAAGGCCCGATTACCGCTCCGGGATGAATATCGATTCCTGTTCGGCTGTGAGCCCACTCGGTCATCATTCTCGGAAAAAGGGGAACTCCGAGAAGGTGTAGCTCATGAGCCATTCTCTGCACGGCAATTGCTTCCACCCCCGGATACGCCAACAGAATCTCTTCCACATTCCGCGCGGCAGGATCCCCAGCCAACACAGCCTCCACATCGGTTTTGAGAATTTTTCGAACCCTTGGAAGACGAATAAGGAAAGCTTGCACCTTGCCAGCCGCCGTCTCTCCCGCCACCACTTGTGCGGGCATGCTCTTTGCGATTTCTTTTGTGAGCGACTTTTCAACGGAGCGAAGAAGGGACGTGATCGCCGGCCCCAACTCCTTCCCCTCCAAATGATCCTCATCATAAAAACCTGGGAAGAGGAGATGGAGTAGATCTTGGGTAATCGCGGCTACCGCTGCCTTGGAAGGAAGCTGTGCCCCGCCGAGATGGTTGATCGCCGCCAGTTCGGCATAGGAACGAACCATCTCATCCGTCAGAGGGTGATGCGTGCTCAAGGGGAAATCCTAGGGGAAACCGTCTCTTGGAGCAACTTGGGCGACATGCGTTTTTGTTGGGCGGGAAAGCCTTCCGATGGCTCAATGGAGGGGTGACACATGAAGTTTTTACCCCCACCACCCTTCCCCCGCCCCAACCGGGGAGGCTTCGCTATGGAGTGATTGGCTCCCCCGTTGCCCACTCCCTTTCTCCCCCCATGCATTTGGCAGCTTGGGCAAGCCTTGGTATCCCCGCCGAATATTTCCGTATTGAAGTACCATATGGAGCATTGCAGAAAGCCCTACCCCAACTTCTACAGGCCGGATTGGCCGGATGGAACTGCACCCTTCCCCACAAAACGGAAATGTTCCGCCTTTCTCAGGTTCGAGACTCCTCCGCTGTCCAAGCACAGTCGGTCAACACCGTGCATGTGGTTGAAGATCGTATTCATGGATCGAGCACCGATGCGGCGGGTTGGGCCCGCGCGATGTGCGAGGTTTGGCCCAACTCCATTCCACCCGGTCGAACTCTCCTTTTAGGATGTGGGGGTGTGGGACAATCAATTGCCCGATCTTTGGTTCCCACAGGTTGTACTTCCCTTACCTTGGTCAACCGCGACCCGTTACGGGCTCAAGAACTCCTACAGGAACTTACTCCTCTTGTCGCCGGTCGATTCCCCATCCGCCAGATCGACTGGGACCTACCCTCTTTAGAAAAAGCCCTGACCCAAACTGATCTTCTGATTCACGGCACCAGTCTTGGTCTTAAAAAAGAAGATCCTCTGCCTGTTCCAGAAGAATTTTTAAAGCCCCCTTTACGGGTTTACGACGCAATCTATCGGACAGATTTGACTCCCTTGGTCCGAACCGCCCGAAAGAGTGGATGCCAAGTAGAGGATGGGTTGGGCATGCTTCTCCACCAAGGCGCCCTGTCTTTCGAAATCTGGTCAAAAAAAACCGCACCCATCAACGCGATGCGCCAAGCTCTATCCCAGGCCGCCGGCCGAACCTTATGATTCCACCCGTCCTTCTCACTTTTTTTGTTTTTGTTTTTGGTGCAATTCTTGGCTCTTTTCTTAACGTCTGCATCCTTCGGATTCCGCTCGGACAATCAATTATACGTCCACCCTCCCGCTGTGCCGCTTGTGGAGTACAACTTCCCGGTTTTCTGAATCTGCCTATTTTGGGTTACTTCATGTTGCAAGGTCGGGCCCGCTGCTGCGGAGCCCATCTAGATCCCCGCTACCCGATCGTTGAGGCTGGAACCGCTTCCGTTCTTGCCGCCCTCTGGATGCTCTATCCGCCTGAACTTTTTGCCATCTACGCCCTTTTGGTTGCTGGTCTCATCGTGGCATCAGGAATCGATCTCGATTATCTGGTTATCCCCGATTTCCTGACCCTGGGAGGAGTCGTTGTTGGAATCTGCCTCAGCTATCTGTTTCCCGAACTTCAGGGAAAAAGCGATCCGGTGGATGCAATGATTCGATCCTCCCTATCTGCTGCGATCGCTGGCGGCTCCCTATGGCTGGTCGCCCGCACTGCCTCTTGGTTCCTACAAAAAGAGGCCATGGGTATCGGAGATGCAAAGTTACTTGCCGCCTTGGGCGCATTTTTGGGCTGGCCAAGTTTGCCTTTCATTTTAGCAGTTTCCTCCATGATCGGGACCGTGGTCGGAATCGGAATTCTCAAACAGAGAAAACAGAAGTTAGGAGTTAAAGTGCCTTATGGCCCATATCTGGCGTTGGCTGCACTACTATGGCTGCTAGGGGGAGTGAATCTTGTTGCAAAATATCTTTCTAATAACTTCATCCAAATTATCTGATTCACTTATCTATCAACATCTTACAAACTTTTTTAAAAAGCTAAAATTGCTCCCAATCAAAAAGCCCTTGAGTAGACTTTCGGTATTTATGACCCCTTTATATAGGGATGCGCACAGGGCACGGCACAACATATTGTATCCTAGCCACGCTCCTTTTTCTCTCCTCGTTAGGTTGGAGTTCGAGTTCAGCTCCCACTCATCTCTCTCTGCAGGATGATGGTTCTCTTGTCGTATTTGATGCGAAAGGTGGCGTTGCGGAATTTGTAAAACAGGGAACTCCGCGCCAATCGATTCAGTTGGACGGACAATCGTGCAACGTAAGCTTCGGATTCAATTCAGCAGGCAAACAAACAATCCTTGTTAGCTTACCCAATAGTGCCACCTCGCCCGTTGTCTTCCTCTTGGGCGAATCAGAGGTCACGATTCCACCAAAATCTGGACTTCGAATCACCTTAAACGAATCTCACATGATCGAGAAAATGGACGGCGCCCCCGCAGGCACCGTTCGGTTCCAAAAAATATCATCCTCCTCCATGAGTCCGCCACAACCCGAGCCACCCGCTCCAAATCTTACTCCCCAAACCACAAAACCCATTCCTTCCCCTACCCAAGTCGTGGCTCCCACCCCCTCTCTAAATCCTCAACCTGCCGAATCGATCTCTAGCCAAGCTCCAGCTTTAGCCACTCCATCATCCACCTCCACCGACCCCATGGCTGGACAAGTTAGTCCACTTTCGGCTCCGCCCTTGGAAATCGGATGGCCCGGAAAGCTACTTCAGTCCCCCTTGAGCGAATCCCAACAGGAGGAAGATTATTTTTACGTACGCACGGAAGGTGGTGCCCGCTTTGTCAGCTCGATGAATTTAGTCAATATCGTCGGCCCCCTCGGTCCAACAAATAAACTCATCCAAAAGGAGATCGCCTTTAGCACAGGCTACCGCCAAGACCTTGATATCGGAGTCTGGCTTACACCATGGTTCGGACTTGCCATTGAAACCGGATTTGCTCTCAATGCCATCCGCGGCAACACAGAGGGAATGACCGTTTCCAGTAGCACCTACTGGAGCGTGCCCATCATGGCTCAACTCTGCTTCCAGTATCCGAACGAAACCGGATTCGTGCCTTACCTCAACTTCGGGTTTGGAGGAGGATGGAACTATTTTGATATAGGCAGCATCGCCTACCCGGCCGCAGGCAATGGCTCGACTCTGTCTGGCGCCGGAAACGATATGAACAACGCCTACCAGATCGCGGCAGGGGTTCGTTGGCGGATTTGGGAGGAGTTGGGTCTTACCTTGGCTTACAAGTTTTACGGAACCAGCCAACCCACAGTCGACATGTCGGATGATCAGCAGGTCACGTTCGGTTCCCCCGTCACCAACTCTATCGAGTTGGGCGGCAACTTCTCGTTTTAATCCCGTCCTACTTTCGGGATACCCCCATCTGGGCTTGATCCCGCAAATAGTGATCCGCCAACACTAGTAAAGCCATCGCTTCCACCATCGGAACCGCCCGAGGTAAAACGCACGGATCGTGCCGTCCCCTTGCCTTCAACTCTACCAACTTACCTTTTGTGTTCACGGTCTTCTGAGCCTGGGAAATCGTAGCAACCGGCTTAAACGCCACTCGAAAAATAATCTCCTCTCCGTTGCTAATTCCACCCTGAACTCCGCCACTTCGATTTGTACGGGTACGGACCTTCTTTCCCTGAATGAAAAACTCATCGTTATGTTCCGAACCGCGCATTCTCACCCCCGCAAAGCCGGATCCGATCTCAAATCCCTTGCTTGCTGGCAAACTCATCATTCCCTTGGCCAAATCAGCCTCCAACCTGTCAAAAACCGGCTCTCCCAGCCCAACCGGACACCCCCGGACCACACACTCAACCACCCCGCCGAGAGAGTCTCCCTCCGAACGCACCCTCTCGATCAGCTTCACCACCTGACCTGCCTCCTTTGCGTCGGGCCAGCGAACAGGATTCGATTCCACCTCCCGCATATCCACACGTCCCGAATCCATCCTGGCCACGACAGTCCCCACCTGCCGAACAAAGGTCGTGACCGACAAACGGGGAACTAGCTGACCGAACATCCTCTTGGCAATCGATCCGCCAATCACTCGTCCGATCGTCTCTCGGGCCGAAGTCCGACCGCCACCTTGCCAGTTCCTGATTCCATACTTCGCTTGATAGGTGTAGTCGGCATGGCTAGGCCGAAACATCGTCTCCATCTCCCGATAGGCTTCCGGTCGCGCATCCTGATTTCGCACCCAGACAGAAATGGGCGTGCCCAAGGTTTTTCCCCCGAAAACCCCCGAAAGAATTTCACACCGATCCGCTTCCTTCCGAGGAGTCACGATCTTGCTCTGACCGGGACGACGACGATCTAGATCCGGCTGAAGGTCTTTTTCCGTTAAAGGGATTTGGGGCGGACAACCATCCACCACCGCACCTACCCCGCCCCCATGGGATTCTCCCCAAGTGGTCACCCGATACAAATGGCCGAACGTATTTGCCATACCCCTATCCTGCCCGAAAAAAGCCTTTTCCCCAAGCCTTGGAATTGACTCCCGCACTCGCCCAAAACCCCGTTCCCTGCCAGCCTCTTCCCCATGGTAACCCCATCCCATCTCTGGCTCCTCGGCCTCAGCGGATCAGGCAAGAGCACGGTCGGCCCCCTCCTCGCGCAAAAACTCGCCATGCCCTTCGTGGATACCGATGAAAGAATCGTCCAGGCCACAAAAAATTCCATTCCGGAGATCTTTGCCCAAGGCGGAGAAAAAGAGTTTCGTAAATGGGAATCCAAAATCATTGCCCAACTGGTTCAATGCCCCGCCTCGGTCATCGCTTGTGGAGGCGGGGTCATCCTCGACCCGCAAAATCGAATCGCGCTTTCCCGATCCGGCCTTCGGATCTACCTCCAAGCCGAACTTCCCATCTTGGCCCAACGACTTGCTTGCTCATCCGACCGACCGCTTCTTCCTGCCGATCAGATCCACCCCAAGCTCGTCGAACAGTTGGCGGCACGAAAAGAGTGGTATGAGGAAAGCGATATTCAAATCCCCATCGGATCTGAATCGCCGGAACTCATTTGCGGCAAAATTCTGGCCTCTCTCCCCATTCCCTAATCCATGAGCCGGGCGGATCAGCTCAAAGATGCCGCTCAATCTTTGGGTCTCGATGCAGTCGGAGTCGCTCCCGCTGTCGTCCCGCCAGGAGCGGACCATCTTCAGGATTGGCTTTCCCTCTCCTATCAGGGAGAGATGAACTGGATGGCGCGTCGGCCAGAAATCCGATCAGATCCACGTCAATACGATCCCCAAGCCAAAACCATCATCGTAGCTGCCGTCAATAGCCACCAAACCAAATCCCCAACCCGCCGAGGGAGAATTGCCGCCTATGCCCAAGGCCTCGACTATCACGAAATCCTCCGCGAAAAATTGGAGAAACTAGCACAATTGACCCTAGTTCCTTGGGGGGGGCACTTTCGGATCTGTGTCGACTCCTCCCCCCTGATGGAAAAACCAATTGCGGCCATGGCTGGTTTGGGATGGCAGGGAAAAAATACCCTTCTCATTCATACGCAACACGGTCCCTGGCTCATGCTCGGGTCGATTCTCACCGACCTTGAAATTCCTCACGATAATCCAAGCAACGATCACTGCGGAACCTGTACGCGCTGCCTCGATGCCTGCCCCACTCAGGCCTTTCCCCAACCCTACGTCCTCGATGCCCGCCGTTGCCTCGCTTATCTAACTATTGAACACCCTGGCCCGATTCCGGAGGAGTTTCGCCCACTACTTGGAGACCGTCTTTTTGGATGCGATGAATGCCTCGAAGTCTGTCCTTGGAACCATCACGCCCAACAGTCCCGTGAACTTAGCCTTTCTCCGATTCCGAGAGCAGATCTCGCCGAGATGCTCGATTGGGACGAGACCCGCTTTCGGAAAGAGTTTCGTGGTACTCCGATCTTTCGCCTCAAACGCGCCCGCTGGCTTCGCAATATTTGTACCGTTCTCGGAAATATCGGAACTGAAAACGACCTACCCAGCCTCGAAAAAGCGACCCAAGACAGCGACCCCTTGGTTCAAGAACACGCCAGATGGGGAAAAAATCAAATACTGAAACGACTGAATATCAAAAAAGATTAGGGCTTGGACTGGTTCGAAGGTTTTTCCACCGGCGGGAGGAGGGTTTTCAGCTCATCCACTTTTGCCTTATTTTCATCTGGCTGGGGAGCAGCACTCTGCTCTCCGCTCAAGTACCCTTTTTCGACCAAGGAATCGGCAAAGGTGGAGTTCGCGTCTGGAGGGTAGATCCGGTATGCAGAGGTAACAAATTCCGTTGCTGCAGCCTTGTCTCCCCGATGGAACGCATCTGCGGCTTTCGAAAAATAGTAGATAGGACTATTGGGACTGGGTTGGAGCGAGTTCAAAAAGCTGTTGGCTTTAGCATCGTTTCCACCCAACAAATCGCAAAGGTAGATTTTGTAAATGCCAAGGTCGTTACTGGGCTGGCTATTAAGGAAAATTTGAAACTTTTCCCGGGCGTCCGAGTATTTGTTATTTAAAAAAAGCACCTCTCCCAAGTTAAACTGAGCCATGGGCAAATCGGGCTGCAATTTTAGCGCTCGGCGGAAGGCCTCCTCGGCTTTGGCCCAATCCCTCTTCCTTGTGTAAATCGCCCCCCTCAGGTTGGCATTGCCCGCCTGATCCGGTTTGACCTGATCCGATAAATCCAAAGCCGCCAAGGCCCCTTCCAGATCATTTCGGGAGAAAGATTGCGCGGCCTTCACATAAGTCATGCGATAACGTTCTTCTGGATCGTCGGGCAGCGACTCCCCCACCTTTGCATGAGAAGGGGTAGTCGTGTTCGACAGGGACTCCTCCTTCTTCTTTCCACAAGCCCCCACTCCAAGGGTCAACACGAGAGCAAGGAGTAAGAGAGGGAACTGCATACCTAAACTTTGCAGGTCATCGCAAGAGGCTCAAACCAAATTTCTCCCTATTTGCAAGGGTTCGGGAGTTCGGCACAATTCTTCTTCTATGAAATTTCTCGTCACGGGGGGAGCAGGATTCATTGGAAGCCACCTTGTTCGACTCCTCCAAACCCATGCTCCAGTCAATGTTCTTGATAATCTCACCACCGGACACCGGAATCGACTCGCCGGCTTGCCCTGCCATTTTTTCGAGGGCTCGATTCTCGATCGAAAACTCCTGTCCGAGGCCATGCGGGATGTCACCCACGTCTTTCATCTCGCCGCCATGGTCAGTGTTGCTGAATCGGTAGCCAATCCTACCGATTGCCAACAAATCAACGTCGAAGGTACCCGCCGAGTTCTTGATGTTGCCGCCGAAGCCGGTGCGAAGCGATGTGTCCTAGCCAGCTCCTGCGCCGTTTACGGGAACGATCCCGCGATGCCAAAAACCGAATCCCTCCCCCCCGCACCTGCCAGCCCTTACGCGGAATCAAAGCTGGCAGGAGAGCGCCTGTGCACTGAATCGACCCTCCCTGCTGTAGCCTTACGCTTTTTTAATGTGTATGGGCCCCATCAAGATCCGAACGGCCCCTACGCTGCTGCTGTCCCACGATTTCTTCAAGCCGCCCTCGCAGGAACCCCCATCACCATCCACGGGGATGGCCAGCAAACCCGCGACTTCGTATTTGTCGAGGATGTGACCGCCGCCCTGATCCACGTCGCACTCCAACCTGATCTGCGCGGGGTCTATAATGTGGCCTCCGGTCAATCCAGTTCGATTCTACAACTCGCAAAAAAGATTCTTTCCCTAAGCGGTTCGTCGTCCCCAATTACCCACACCACGGCGAGGGTTGCGGACGTTCGCTTTTCATCCGCCTCAATCGAACGCCTCCGCACCACAGGATGGTCTCCCCAAACTACGTTGGATTGCGGCCTCACCCGCCTTTTTTCGAAAACCTAAAACCACCCCTTCAGCTCCTCTCCTTTTCTCGCCCGCTACCCCTCTTCCATCGTAGAGTCAATTTCTGCCCGGGTGGTGGAATGGCAGACACAAGGGACTTAAAATCCCTTGGGGAGAAATCCCCGTGCGGGTTCGACCCCCGCCCCGGGCACATTTTCTCTCCTTCTGATTCGTTCCGGTGTTGCTCCACCCCATGACGTGTGTATTTTCCTAACCCAATGGCTGACAAGACCCGCATCCTCAAAGAAAACGTCCCCGGCAAATGGTACGTCGACGATAGCTGCACTCCGTGCCACGTATGCCTCGAAGAAGCCCCAAAGCTTTTGAAATATAACGAGGATCAAACCTACGTTTATTTCTTCAAGCAACCCGAGACACCGGAAGAGTTAGACTCTGCCCAACGAGCCCTAGATATCTGCCCCACCGGTTCCATCGGCAACGATAATTGATCATGTCCGCATCTCCCACTCCCGGCACCCCTCCCGCTTTTGGTCGTAACAATCCCTTCGCCTCCAAGCTTCGGGAAAATCGGCACCTCAATCAACAGGGCTCAAGCAAAGACACCCGCCACATCGTTATCGAATTGGGTTCCTCTGGCCCGACCTACCAGTGCGGAGACTCCCTCGGCGTCCTCCCGCGGAATCCCGAAACCCTGGTTCGTGAGTTCACCCAAAAGTTGGGTCTTCATGACGATGAAGCCTTGCACGAAACCCTTGCAACCTCCGCCATCCTCAACCGAGTCGGAAAAAAGTTTGTTAAAGCCGTGGCGGAAAAAGCCACAGGGGCAGCCAAGGATAAATTACAGGCCATTTGTTCCGACGAGAAAAACCTTGATGAGTACGTTTTCGACAGGGACGTCGTCGACGTCCTCCACGATGCCCCGGGTGTCCATCTTGAGCCCTCCGAAATTCCCGGACTCTTAAATAAGATCGCCCCTCGGCTTTATTCGATCGCTTCCTCTCCCGATCACCGCACCGGCGAGGTTCACCTGACTGTCGCCCTTGTCCAATACTCGTCCCATGGGCGGACTAAACAGGGTCTTGCCTCAGGCTACCTGGCAAATCTGGCCGAACATGCTTCTGTCCCTGTGTACGTTCAACCCACCCGCCACTTTCATCTACCTGCGCCTGATCGGGACGTGATTATGGTCGGTCCGGGAACGGGCATTGCCCCGTTTCGTGCCTTCCTGCAACACCGGGCCAAACATGGCCACTCGGGTCGCAACTGGCTCTTTTTTGGAGACCAACACGCAAAGACCGACTTCCTTTATAGCGAAGAATTTGCAGCCGCCCAAAAATCAGGACACCTTCACAAACTTTCCACTGCATTCTCCCGAGATCAGGCGGACAAGATTTATGTCCAGCACCGCATGGAGGAAGAAGGTGCGGAACTCTGGCGTTGGCTTGAAAAAGGAGCCTACTTCTACGTTTGTGGTGATGCGAAACGAATGGCGAAAGATGTTCATGCCTCTCTGCTTAAAATCGTGTCCCAACACGGCGGTAAAACCCCCGAACAAGCGGAAGAGTGGGTCTCAGTCACCTTTGCCAAAACAGAAAAACGGTACCTGAAAGACGTTTACTAAGACCTATGGCTCGTCGCTCCAAATCGGGAAATCTATTCGTAGGTCTCGTGGCGGGTTCTTTGGTTTTGGTGGGAGCTGCACTTTACCTGCGTGATCGAGGACTCCTACGCCTGCCAGAACCCACCCAAAAAGCCCCCGCCCAAAGGGCCGAAGATCTCGCCAAGAAGTACCCGAGCGCCGAAGTCTTTTCCGGGCCCGAAAGCACCCAGCCCGTTGATAAAAAAAAAGTGAAGACCTTGCACCCGTAACTCCGACTCCTCTCCCTCCCTCCCCACCCACCCCTGTTTCTCCACCCGCGATTGTTGGCCCCCCCGCCCCCTCCATGGGCAAAGAGGTTCGTCGGGCTGAACCCATCGCCACCGATAAACCTCGCGATACGATTGAGATGGCAGGATGGCAAACTCTTCTCGACCGGCTGAATTTTTCCTGCGGTACAGTCGATGGCCATTTCGCGAAACGGAGTCGACGTGCCATCACCCAGTTCCAAATCCATCGGGGGCTCGCCACTACAGGAGAGATCGATATCGAAACCCGTATCAACCTCGGAAAACCTGGGGACGCGTATGCGGACTACACCGTGACTGGCGAGGACCTTCTTCACGTCATCCCCAAACCCAAAGGATTCTTGGCGATGAGCAAAGTCCCAATCCTCGATTATAATGACCCCTGGGAAATACTTTCGGAAAAAACACATTCCACACCGTCCTTTTTGAAGGAGCTGAATCCAGGGGTGACGAATCTCGTCGCAGGCACTCAACTCACCCTCCCCAACCTGGAGGGAACACGGAAGCTGCCACCCGTTTCTAGGATCGTGATCATGATTTCCGAAACAACCCTCCTTGCCTTCGACACCAACAACAAGGTAGTGGCCTGTTTTCCTTGCTCTATCGCAGCAGATAAAGCCAAAGTCCCTAATCAACCTCTCACGGTTGCGAATATCGCCCCCAACCCCAACTACACTTTCGACCCCAAAGTTCTGGCCCTAGCCGCCCAACAGGAGGGCATTACCAACAAGCTGGTGTTGCCGCCCGGTCCAAATAACCCTGTCGGTACCGCTTGGATCGGTCTGTCTCTCCAAGGATACGGCATTCACGGAACTCCTGAACCTGAAGATATTTCCAGAACTGGATCCCATGGTTGCTTCCGTTTAGCCAACTGGAACGCCACGAAACTAGTCCGTGCTGTCCGGCCCGGTGTCCCCGTCGAAGTCGTTCCTTAAGAATCCTTCACCAATCAAGGCTGGGGTGCAGCCTGATTTCCCAACTTCATCCAAACCGGCCAATGGTCACTCGGAATATTCGTACTCTGCATCACTCCCGCTTTCCAATTCTGACTTCCCATTTGGTCAACCCAACCATGAGAAAGTAGAATATGGTCGAAATCCGTCGGCGGATACTTTTGTGCGGGATCCGGCCGAACCGTCGCACCCTCGGGCCAATCCAACTGCTCTGTCACCGATACCCAACCCTCCCCCAATAAACTCCGAATCGTCTTTTCCTTGCGAAACTCAGGATTTTTCAACGAACAGTTAAAGTCTCCAGTGATCAGAATAGCATCCTGTTCTGGTTTCAACCCTCGCCTGCGCCAATCCATCCGAAGATACTCGATCGCTTTTTCCCGACGCTTTGCCATTCCCTCTCTCCCGCCACGGTTGCTCTTCAGATGAACCGCATAGGCCGTCCATGTTCTCCCCTTTTGCGATCTCCACATCACTCCTAAAAAACCTCGGACGGGACGATCAGGAGTTAAAGGCAGCCTATCGAAATCCACCTCCCACGCCTCTACCCAAGGGACCCGGCTACAGATCGCAAGGTTTTGAGGAGGAAGTTTTTTCTCCTCATCCGCCGCCCGGGAAAAACGGGTGACAGCTTGCCAAGGAAAGTCGGAAGCACTCCTCTTTAAAGCATCAGCGTCCAAAACCTCCTGAAAGATACCCACGTCGGGTTTCAACCGCCCCAACCACTTCTTCACCTCAGCCTCATGCTTCGACCTTCCATCTCGATTGGCACTGGGAATTTGACCTGGAAACCATTGAAGATTCCAAGTGATCCACCTCTTTGGGAGAGTCTCTGGTAGAGGTGCCTCGAGCGGGCAAGAAATCTCAGGCTCAACCCACTCAGGGGCAGGAAGTGGCAAGCCGCCAGAAGAGTACCCCAATGTTGAAAACCAAACCCCGAAAGAAAGCCATATCCACATAAAGGATAAGACTTCACAAAACGAAAAAAGATTCGGTGAAATTTACACCGACGAGATACTTACTCTTTGTCTGTTCGTAATGAGGGATCGGAAATCACAGGATTGAACTTACTCAATTCTTTGGGCGTTTCACTATGATTTCGGCTTTCTAGCCACTCGTTTTTTTCATTTTTCTGATTTGCCCATACCAAACCTGAAACAACAACCCCCAATGCGATGAGTAAAATGAACCCCTGAAGCTTAATCTTAAATCCATAATCCAATCGGTCCCACTTTTCATCCAGATGATGACGCAAGGTAAAACCCTTTTTGTATTTTAGTACTTTTAGCATATATTATTAGTCAGTCATTTGTGTCAGATATACCCTTTGACATAATAAAGCCTTAAAGCAATAGAAGAATTCACCACTTCTTACGCTCGTCGGTCGGCTATTTTTGAGTAAAGTTTTGGGTATGGGCCTGTGGCGAAACTGGCAGACGCGACAGACTTAGGATCTGTTGGGGTAACCCATGGAGGTTCAAGTCCTCTCAGGCCCACTTTATTCTCGTTTGTTCACGAATCATTTCCCTATGACACCCTGAAATCTTGGGATTCACCCAATTTCAGATGATCCTTCTCGTGAATGATCGCGGGATTTCCAAAATCATACAGCTGGGTTGTGTCTGGGGCTTTTTTACTCCTGGCAGGCTCCCTTCCCCTCCGCGCGATGGACGAGGAGACCGCCAAAACAATTGCTGATCTAAAAGCCCAGATGCAGTCCCTGATGGACGAAGTTAAGAAGCTGAAGAGTCAACAAAATGTCGACTCTCCTACTGCCCGATTACGCCCTCCCTCCGATGACCAAGAAAAAAAGAAAACAGAAGCGCCCCCCCTCAACCCCCATCCCATCGGATATACCCCCTTTCTCACCCCACAAGTCAGAGAGCAAACTTCCATGGAGGAGGCAATCGAGGGAACCACCGAATTTGCCCCTAAGCCCGAACAGCAAGGGCAAATGAACCTTCCCATGGTTGATGTCTCGGAAAACGGCCTGATTTTCCGATCAGAGGACAATCATCACATGGTTCGGCTTGGGGGCTTGCTTCAGTTGGATGACCGGGAGTTCGTTGATGCAGGAACGACCGATATGTCCAAGTTTCTCATTCGGCGAGCCCGACCCTACGTCTCTGGCTACTTTTATGATGATTGGGAGTACCGCTTTGCTCCCGAGTTTGCCCTCTCATCACCCAATGCAACCTCCTACCAAACCACGATTGCCGACGCATATATCAATTATGATACGGTCGATGAAATTCAGGTTCAGGCTGGGAAGTTCACTGTTCCCGTCGGACTGGAAATGCTGACTCCCGCCGCCTTTCTTCCTTTTTCCGAGCGATCTCTTACCTCCAATCTGATCCCAAACCGGGATCTAGGGGTCATGGCCCACGGCTCCCTTTTTTCATATAAACTATCTTGGGCCGCCATGGTAGGAGCAGGAGCCCGCAACGACACTGTTCAAAGTGGACTCGATTACGGAAGCGGACCCGTGGGCTACTTCCGCCTTTACAGCCAACCCTTTCGTGGAGAGATGGGGGTCCCAGAGGAACTTCGAGGTCTTCACTTAGGTGTGGGTGGCAGCATCGGTTGGCAGTCTCAGAACAGCTCCATTAGCTCCTCGAATCTATTCCAAAACTACAGTACGGATGGAGGAAATACGTTCCTCAGTTTCCCAAATGGCTTAGGTGTTCAAGGCGAAGTATGGCGAATCAGTCCTCAAGTCTACTACAACTACGGACCATTCGAATGCTGGGCCGAATTCACAGCCGAACAGCAAGGAGTCAATACGGCGGGCGTGTATGGATCCTCCGGTGGTGGCTTCACCAACTACCAAACCACCGCATGGAATGTCCAAGTCGATTGGGTCATCACCGGCGAAGTCGCAACTCTCGGCGGCATCGTTCCGGATAAGCCTCTCGATTTTACCAAAGGGGATATCGGTGCGTGGGAGCTCTCCCTGCGCTATGATGGCCTAGCCGCGGGGGCCAATATGTTTCGACCGATCGAGCAAGGAGGGTTGGGCATCTCCCAGACGGAGAGCGCAACGGGAGTCAACGGGGCCTCCATCGCTCTCAACTGGTACATCAACCGAATTGTGCGCCTTGGATTGACGATGGAGTACAACGCCTTTACCGGAGGAGGTGCTCAGGGAACTGTGGTGGAAAATAATGAACTCGGGTTTATTACCCGCCTTCAACTCCTCTACTGATTCGATTCCCTTGCCGCTCGTCCGACTCCTTTTTTCTCTTCCCGCTCCTCACTTTCCCCACCGAACCGGTGATCCCGATACAGGGTGATCGAGACATCCTTGTTGCGACGAATACATTCCTTGATCGCCTCGGGCTCCTTTTCACACCAGAGCAAAGTCTTCCAACTCGTGAGATGCTTCGGCTTGTGAAAATCACTTCCCGCAATCAGAGGCAACTTTTTCAAACCGACCGGATTAAATAGATCATCTCGGTTTCCAATCTCCCACGCGTCGATCAACGGACGAAACTCTTCCTGCCTCTCCCACAGATAAAGAGTATCCTTTCCCCAAGCTGAGCTCATGTGGTGTGGATGAGCCGCAATCGTCAATCCCCCCTGCTCTCGGATTTCGAGGCAGATCTCCTTGAGAGATAAGGCCGGATCGATCGGCTTCTGCAGATCCACACCCAATAAGTGAGCCGAACCTTTGGCAGTCAGCCCATCATGGTTAAACTCCAAGCCCGGAAATAAGATCATCCTGTATTTCGTCCACGCCCGGTTCCTCTCCTCTGCCAAGGCCCGAAAATAATCCGGTAGATCATCTGCCGTGAGAACCAGGCCCGACATGTTCGCCAACCGTCCCAGCAACCGGCGTCGATCCACCAGATGATCTGTCACCGCCAAGGCATCGAAACCTCTCCGTCCGTAAAAATCAACAACCTCCCGCAAGGTTAATCGCCCATCCGAAAATATCGTATGCGTGTGCAAATCCACCATCCGCAACCCCTTCTTGCCAAGATGCCCATGATGCATCAACCGCAACTCGGGCACTCTTTCGATTTCGGTCGCGGCTTGTGCCATCTGGGCAATCCGATTGGCCAATCTCTCCGTTGCCCCCAAGGAACGAACCGCTTCCTGTCTCGAACGTCGTCCCCACTCCCGCAGACCCACCCCACCCCCTTCCAAAGCCTGCCGGATCCGAGCAGCAATTTCCCCTGGCGAATCAGCCAAAGCGCCCGCCCCCAAACGCGTGATGAGCCGACAAATCCCCTTACGCTTCTCCGAATCCCTCCCTCCCTCCACTAACACTGCAGGACGACCCGTGGCCAAGATCTCCCGCACACTGATCGTCCCTGGTTTCGTCACCACCAAATCATGAGCCCGAATCATCCCGGGAAGATTTTTCACCCAACCATGGATCTCCAACTTCCCTTGAGACTCAGGAAATGCCTTTCGCAAATCCTTTTTCAACTCCTCCTCCTTACCCACCACTGCTGTCACCTCCACCTCCGCACTACGAAGGATTTTCTCCACCGTCCGAATCGCTTTTCGGCGACGGGAATTGATGAGATACAAAACCCGGAACGGCTCCCCTTTCTTTCCTCCGACCCTCTTCACATCATCTCCAGGATCAAAGGTCGGCCGCACAGGCCACCCGCCCGCCACTACCTCCCGCGCCTTTGGATTTTTCTCCCTCAACTCCTTGGCTGATCCCTCATCCGCAACCCACAAAAGATCCGCTGTCACTCCATCCCATCCAGGCAAATCCTCCGCCTCCAGAACCACGCCAACCCGCTGAAATCCCGCCTCTGACCGATCCTGAACTCTCTCTTGCAGTGCCAATCCTACCGCCGGATGAAAAAACACCACCACCTCAGGCCGAGCCTCTTCCAAAGTCAAAGCCACCATCCGACGCAACTGGGGCCAACCCGAACTACCCAACACATCGATTCCAGCCCTCCGAATCCACTTTCCAAAGGTTTCCCCCTTAGCCTTCCCCCTGCCCATCTTTCCCGTAATCCATCCCAACCACCCCTCAATCCCACCCTGACCAACCTCACGAACCTCCACCCGTATCTCCGTCCCAGACTCCTCCTCTAAAAGATCACGTACCGCACGAGCCACATAATGGTGCTCTTCTTGCCCCCCCGTAAGGATCAGTACGTCTTTCACGCCCTAATGTGAATAAGTTGGGGAAAAGACAGGGCAAGTCTGACAAAGTTACAATTTGATGCCAAAAAGATTAGTTTGCGTTCCGATTCTTTCTCATTCCAAATTACTGCTTTACACCACTTTTGAATGTCGTTTCCAACCTCCTCCTCGCCTCACCCTCAAGCCTCTTCCTCAGTGGGGATAACTCCTCCCGAATCGCCTTTTCCGTGGCGATCTTCTCCATCCAATAGGCTCGAACAAAGGCCTGCTCATTTTCCGGACGCACATCGAACTGGAACTCCTGCGCCACACCCAATGCCTCCTTGGTCGACTTCATCCTAAATTCATCAATCCTCTCCACCAACCTAGCCTTCTGTTCCTGAGTTAACTTCTCGTACATCGGCCAAGCCTGCAGTTGTTTCTCCAACTGCTCTTTCGGAACCAGTGCCAGCGTCATGATCTGAACAAAACGCCCCTCATCCTGCGGCCCAGCCCAAAACTGCCCCTTCTCCCGCTGAATCATATCCCGCTTTGGCACAAAGGGTCCGTCCGGAACACGGGGAGGGCGAGACTTCACTGATTTCGTCGACCCATCCACCTCCTGTGCCTCCAGAGGCATGCCACATAAAACGAACCCCGTGAGAAAATAAGTAATTGTCCTAATCATAATCCTGCCCACCAACGACTCTCCCGATCCTCTTCAACCAGAGCATTCAAAGCCGCATAAACCTCCGCATCCCGAATCGTAGGCTGACTTTCCCAGCGAAACCAACCCAACGCCAATAACGCCAACCCCGTCCCAATCAAAACCCACTTCGGCATTCCGAACCAACTTTTCCTACTATCTTCTTCTCGTCGCAACCGAGCCATCGTCCTCGCCGCAAACCACGATGGTGCCTTGGGAACAGGAGCCGAGGCCCAAAGCCTACCTAACTCCGGTCCCAACCCCTCCGCCCCATCCCCAATCTCATCTCTCTTCTTCCTCATATAGTATTAGACTCCCTTTCTTCTAACTAGGTTCGGTCAAAAAAGCAGATAGCTTTATTTTTAAATTTTCACGTGCCCTGAACATCAACGACTTAGCCCCAAGCTCGCTGATTCCCAATATTTCTCCAATCTCAGAAAAATCCATGTCCTCATGCTCCCGTAGGTGTACCACCAACCTCTGCTTCATCGGTAGCTGAGCACAAGCCTCCTCCA
Organism: Akkermansia muciniphila; assembly: GCA_945878585.1. Classification (GTDB taxonomy): domain Bacteria; phylum Verrucomicrobiota; class Verrucomicrobiia; order Methylacidiphilales; family Verrucolacustridaceae; genus Verrucolacustris. The sequence continues at coordinate 19,216 of CAMDXQ010000002.1, read as the reverse complement.
CAGCCTCGATCAACTCCTTTCCAGATAAATCCTCTCTCGGAGTCCTTGCCGCGACCGACTCCTTTCGCTGAATCGTCTCTTCCGCCTCTTCATCCACAATCTCCTCTGATACTTCTAATCGCCTCGCACGGGCTTCACAAAAGGTGAACACCAGATTTCGTGTCACGGTCATCAGCCAAGTGGTAAACTTCGCTTCGGCTCGGTACTTCGGTGCCGCCTTCCAAATCCGCAAAAAAATCTGCTGCGCTAAATCCTCTGCATCCGGTCCCGCACCCCCAATCATCCGAGCCACTGTTCCATACACCCGGTCCTCATGCCTCACAATCAGCTCTCGCAACGCCTCCTCGTCCCCCTCCGCCATCCGCCGCACCAATGCATCATCGATCTTGCTCTCCCGATCCTCCGCCATCGATTATCCCCCCGCCACCACCCGTACAAATTCCAGACGATCCCCATGCTCCACTTTCTTTTCAGCCCACTCCTGCCGTAAAAGAGCCTCCCCATTCCGCTCCACCAGGACGCTCGACGGCTCAATATTCATTTCCCGGATCATCTCCGCCACAGTTTGACTCGGACGCACTTGCCGAGCTTTCCCATTTGCAAATATCGTCACCATGATCGCCATCCTTCTAGCCCGCCAAAGCCCGGTCCCAATCCTTCCAAACAGGATCGAAACCCCGCCGCCGCAGTTCCTGACTCAGCTCCTCCGCACTTCTCTCATCCGATACTTCAAACTGTTCTGTCGCTTCCGCCCCTTCCCACTCCTTCGCTTCCAACGCCACTTCCCGACCCCTCACCGTTCGGTGCAACCTCTTCTTCCCCACTCCCGTATAACCGCCTGGATCGGTCTCCGAACCCGCACTCATCATCGTCACTCCCAAATCCATTAAACCATCCCGCAACTTCGCCGGTTCTCTCGTGGACAAAACAATTCCTGCCTGCGGAAATGCTACACGGAACGCACAGATCGCCCGGACAAAATCCCGATCCGACATCGCAACCCGAGGCTGAAATCCGCCGGCGGCCGGCCGCAATCGGGGTAAAGCCAACGTCACCTGTGCTTTCCAACCCACCTTCATCAAATGGCAAACATGAGCCGCCAACGCCACCAACTCCCTCCTCCAGTCCGCCAATCCCACCAGTACCCCTAATCCAATTCTGCGAAATCCCGCCTGATACCCCCGCTCGGGTCCACCTAACCTTTCATCGAAATTCCGTTTCGGCCCCGAGACATGCATCTCCGCATATGCTGCACGATCATAACTCTCCTGATACAGCACCAAACCCTCCGCCCCCGCCTCCACAATATCCCGATACTCCGCCGTCTCCAACGGTGCGACCTCAATCGCAACGGAAGGGAAAAGCCCAACTGTCCTTCTCACCGTCTCCGCCAAATAAGGAACCGGTACCTCCCGGGGATGCTCCCCACTCACCAAAAGAACATTGCGAAACCCAAGTCCCGCTAGATGCTTCGCCTCCACTTCCACCTCCTCCGGAGTTAAGGTCACCCTCCGAATCGGATTATCTTTCGAAAATCCACAGTACTGACACGTGTTCACACACTCATTCGAAAGATAAAGAGGGGCAAACAAGCGCATGGTTCGCCCAAAGTTTTTCCGAGTTTCCGCTCTGGCTTGCTCGGCTAACTCCTCGAGACGAATCGGCCCGAACATCAATTCCTCAAACCGCGCCACCGCCCTCGACCTAGAAAAGGGCAACCCCTCAAGCGGATCTCCCGGAGTTCCACTCATTCGTCGAGAAAACCCGTCAGAGGACTTGTCGCCAACGCCGTCCGACAAGTCGGCCCTAATCCCGCTTCATATCCCATTCTTCCCGCCTCTACCCCCAACCGGAACGCCTTGGCCATCGCGGCCGGATCTTCCGCCACAGCAATCGCAGTGTTGATCAAAACTGCATCCGCACCCATCTCCAACGCCTCCGCCGCATGAGATGGAGCCCCTAATCCCGCATCCACGATCACCGGAACTCTAGACTGCTCAATAATGATCTCGATCTGGGCACGCGTCTCGATCCCCCGATTCGATCCAATGGGCGCGCCCAATGGCATCACCGTCGCCGCACCCGCCTCCTCCAACCTCTTCGCCAGAACCGGATCCGCATTGATATAGGGCAGAATCGTAAATCCTTCCTTCACCAGAATCTCCGTCGCTTTCAATGTCTCGATTGGATCCGGCAGGAGATATCGAGGATCCGGATGAATTTCCAACTTCACCCACTTCGGCAACCCAGCCGCCACCGCCAACCGCGCCAAACGCACTGCCTCCTCCGCATTCATCGCCCCGCTCGTGTTGGCCAAAACCAAATACTTTTGTTGATCGATCTCCTCCAACATGTTCGACTGCGGATCTTTCAACCCCGTCAGATCCACCCGACGCAACGCCACGGTTACGATTTCCGCCCCGCTCGCCTCCAAAGCCGATCGCATTGCCCCAACCGATGAAAATTTACCCGTCCCAATCAGTAATCGGGAACGAAACTCCCGATCGCCAATCTTCCACTTTTCGAAAGTCTCCACCTTCGTAGACATCCCTAAACCTTACGCTAACCCAATCTACCATTCCAGCCTCCTCCCATCCTCTTTCCCAAAAAAACAACAAGGAGAATCAAATGATACGCTTGCCTTCTTCACCCAAACTTCGTCATATCTTCCCCTAGTGAATCCGCAAGCCTTCTGGAAATCCCGACTTCCCGTCGTCGAAAAAGCTCTCGATCGCTTAATCTCTTCGAAAGCGAACCCGCCTCTCATCCACAAAGCCATGCGTTATAGCCTCCTGGCAGGAGGAAAACGCCTCCGCCCCATTCTCTGTCTCGCCGCCGCACGCACGGTGGGAGGAAAAGAATCCCTCGCCCTACCCGCCGCCTGTGCTGTCGAATGCATTCACACCTACTCTCTCATTCATGACGATCTTCCCTGTATGGATGACGACAACTTCCGCCGCGGTCGCCCCACCAGCCACCGCGTCTACGGGGAAGCCGTTGCCGTTCTTGCCGGAGACGCTCTTCTCACGGAAGCGTTCGCCTCCGTCGCCAGAACCCAAACTAACCGCCGCTACTCCCCCGCGCATCTGGTGTCCGAACTTGCACACGCATCAGGAAGTCTCGGCCTCATCGCCGGCCAGGTTCTCGATCTCGATTCGGAAAAAAAACGGATCCCGCTCAAAAAACTTGTCGAAATTCACCGGGCTAAAACCGGTGCTCTCATCACCACTTCTCTCCGGCTCGGTGCAATGTCTGCCGGAGCCTCCCCCCAATCGCTCCGCCACCTCACCCGCTTTGGGCAAGCTCTCGGGTTAGCCTTTCAAGTCATCGACGATATTTTGGATATCACCTCAACCAAGGAAAAGCTCGGCAAGAGCATTGGAAAGGATCAATCCTCCGGGAAAGCAACCTACCCCCGCCTCCTCGGACTCGCCGGAGCTCAGAAAGAGGCGGATCGTCTGACTGCCACCGCCCGAGCCGCCCTACGCCCCCTCGGATCCTCCGCCGCTCCCCTGCTCGCGATCGCCGACACTCTTCTCCGCCGCGACCATTAATTTTTGCCTCGTCCGGATCGCATCCTCCACTTCCTCCGCAGCTCGGGCAGCCGCCCCTGGACCGCCTAACTTTTTCGCCACTTCCCGAATCCGAATCGACATCGTCTCCGCCCCTTTTGGATTTCGTAGAATCTGAAGCGCAGCTCGCGCCAATCGTTCCGGTTCGGCCGCCCCCTGCAAAAACTCAGGAACCACTTTTTCGCCCGCCAAAACATTCACCATCGAGAGATAAGGCAGTTTCACCAGCATCCGACCAATCCAGTATGTCAGCCAAGAAGCCTGATAAACCACCAACATCGGCAACCCCGCCATCGCGCACTCCAACGTCGCGGTTCCAGATGCCACGATGGCCAAGGAGCAGCGGGTAAGTTGGGTCAGCGACTGTCCCGACAGAATATCGAGACTCACACCACTCATCGGATACTTGGCCCAAATCTCTTCCAGCTTTTGTCTCATCTCATGATTAGTTGCCATGGAGATGAAGCGGACATTTCTCTGTTCCTGCACGATGCGTTGCGCCGTTTTCAATAAAACAGGCCAATGCTTTTCAATCTCCTTCATCCGACTTCCTGGCAATAACGCCACACAGGGAACCTCATCCCGCCGGGCGTGAGCCTGCTCGATCCAACGATCGGCCAACGGATGCCCGACCCACTTCGTTTTCAACTTCGGCGCATGCCGGGCAAACCAATCCACCTCGAAAGGAAAGATCACCAGCAACCGCTCCAATATTCGCTCCATCGTCTTGGCCCGTCCCGCCTTCCACGCCCAAACCTGCGGACTCACATAATACACAACGGCAGGCCCGTTCCTCTCCCCATGCAGTGCTTTGGCCAATCGCAAATTGAAACCGGGATAATCCACAAGAACCACCACATCCGGATTCACCTCCGCGATCTCGTGTTTCACCTCCCTGAATATTTTCAAGAATTTCGGTAGATTTTTCAGAACGTCGGTCAATCCGACCACCGCATGTCTCGCCAGATCCAAGCTCTGCTCCTGCCCTGCCGCCTTCAACATCGGTCCTCCCACTCCAAACGCCCGTAACTTCGGGTTCTTCTTCAACTCCCGCAGAAGATCTGCCGCTAGACGATCTCCGCTCGCCTCCCCCGCCACCAGATAAACCCGGGGCTCCCTCTCTTCGATCCCACTCATGAACCCACCGAGGTCATTTGACCGCAGATCTGGGACGCTAATTTCAAAGCCTCAAAACCGTGCGACCCACCTACCCGCGGATCGGTGCCCTCCCGGACGTTCTGCAGAAATTCCGCCAACTGGTTTTTTAGGGGCTCCCCTTTCATCACTGGAATCTTGTCCCGCGTGATTTTACCATCCAAGCGTTTGTAGATTTCCCCCTCCTGCTTCATGTAGTCGAGGGAGAGATACGCGTCGTCCTGAAAGACCCGGATCTTTCGCAACTTTTCGGGACTGATCCGACTGGTCGTCAGATTCGCCACACAGCCGTTCGCAAAACGAATCCGTGCATTCGCAATATCCTCCCCCTTACTCAACACCGGCACCCCCACCGCATCCACGGACGTCACGGGAGATCGCACCAGATGTAAAATAATTTCCAAATCATGGATCATTAGATCCATCACAACTCCGATGTCGGTGCTGCGACCCGGATAAGGGGACAACCGATGAGCCTCAATGAATCGAGGCCGCCCCAGCCTCTCCTCCAGAGCCGCCAGAACCGGATTAAAGCGCTCCACATGGCCAACGGCTAACTTCGCACCATGCTGGTCCGCCAACTCAACCAGTTTTCGGGCCTCCGCCGTATCCATCGCAATCGGTTTCTCCACCAGAACATGTTTTCCTTTTTTCAGGAATGGCTCGGCAATCGCCAGATGAGTTGTCGTCGGAGTGACAATGCTGGCCGCTTCGACCGCTTCCACCATCTCCTCCAAGGAAGAAAAGGCCCGAGTTTTGCACTTGCCGGCAATCTTGCGGGCCGTCTCCGGATCCGAATCATGCACTCCGACCAGTTCCGCTTCCGGAAGTTCCGCATAAATCCGTGCATGCTCCTTACCCATATGCCCCACTCCAGCCACCCCCACGCGAATCTTCCGACTCATTTGATCGCCTTCCCCGCATGACCCCATACGGTGATTTTATTCCGCACCGCCAACTTCTTCACCTCTTCCATTTCCAAAATTAGGGTTCTGTGTGATTCAACAACCAGTGCGCTCACTTTCCCCTGGGCCGCAGCCTGCAATGTTCGAGGTCCGATCACCGGCACATCGAAACGCATATCCTGCCCAGGGGCAGTCACTTTGATCGCGACCGCTTCGCATCCTGCCAACTCCCCGCCCCGCCGTAGGGTCTCATCCGTGCCCTCAAATCCCTCTACCGCCATTACCGTCCCCTTTTTCACCACTAGACTTTGACCAATATTCAATCGCGCCACCGCTTTTGCCAAAGGCCAGCCAAAGGCAATCTCCATGGAGAGATTCTTGGGAGGATTTGGACCGGCTAAAATCCCTCGACCCGCCAAATGCTGCTCCACAAAAGTGGTCGCAGGCAAAACTTTGATCCCCGCCTTCCCCAACTCTGACGCCACCGCCCCAAAAAGGGTCGCCGCATTCCGCTCCTTCAACTTCGCCAAAATCCAAAGGGCTTTCCAATCAGGCCGCAAATCGAAAAGTCTCTTTGGCGTGATCTGCCCAGCAAAAATCACCTCCTGAACACCCACTTTCTTAAAAAAGGAGATCAGCTTGCCCAACTGCCCGACTCTTAACCACTCGGTCGGTTGACCCCGAGCCGCCACCCGCGCCTCCGTCTCGCCCAGAAATGCCGCGACCGCCAAAGGAACCCCCTGAGCCTTAGCCCCATCCAATACCAGACGAGGGTAAACTCCGCGCCCAGCAACCAAACCAATCTTGGCCTTCATCAAGGGGTTACACCTATCGGGAGGGGGTGAATTTCATGGGTTGACCGATTCAAGGGTTTTGATACGATTTTGCAGGAGTCGTCTCGCGGCGGAAGTTGGGTGGGAACTCGAAGGTTTCCACCCTTTTTTTCGCCAAAAGCCTTCTCCAACAACCAGAAAATATAAGCACATGAACACACAAGACTTCCTCACAGTACTCGATTACATGGAAAAGGAGAAGGGCATAAGCCGCAAGGTGATGGCCACGGTCATCGAGAATGCCCTGATTACCGCCGCCCACAAGACCTACCCTCTCGAAACCGAAATCCGCGTCAATCTCGACCAAAAGTCCGGCAAAATCCAAATGTTCGCCAAATTGAAGGCCAGCGACCGTGCACGGCCCAATGCGGACGAAATTTCGATCGTCAAAGCACGCTCGGTGAAGCCCACTGCCCACGTTGGAGAACTCGTGGAGATCGAACTCGATGCCAGCCAGTTCGGCCGGATTGCCGCCCAAGTCTTCAAACAGGCGATGAACCAAAATCTTCGCTCGATCGAAAAAACGATGATTTTGGAAGAATTCCAAGGCCGAGTCGGCGATATTGTGGCCGGGACAGTTCGTCGTTTTGAACGGGCCGACGTCGTCATCGATCTCGGAAAATTCGAAGGCATCATGCCTTCCCGTGAGCGCGTCCCGACGGAAGAATACACCCCCGGAGAACGGATCCGCGCCCTCGTGCTCGCCGTTCAAAATGGCCAGCGCGGACCGGAAATCATCCTCTCCCGCTCCAGCCCGGATTTTGTTCGCCGTCTCCTTTCGCTTGAAGTCAACGAACTCAACGACGGCACGGTACAGATCAAGTCCCTCGCCCGCGAACCTGGTTTCCGCACGAAGATCGCCGTCTGGTCCGATGTAGAAAAAGTAGATCCGGTCGGAGCTTGTGTTGGCATCCGCGGATCCCGAGTCAAAAATATCGTTCGTGAGTTAAACAATGAGAAGGTGGATCTCTTCCGCTGGTCCCCCAACATCCATGAGCTGGTCATCGAAGCTCTCAAGCCCGCGAAACTCCGCAAGATTGAAATCGATGAAACGAACCGTCGCGTTCGTGCTCTCGTGGATGCAGAAAATCTTTCCCTCGCGATCGGCCGGAAGGGACACAACGCTCGCCTCGCCAGCCGCCTCACCGGCTGGAATATCGACGTCGAGGAAGATAAGACCGAAGTTCAGGGCTTTGAGCAGAAACTCGAAGCTGCCGTGCAAGGTCTGGCCACGATTTTGGGAATCGAACTTCCCCTCGCGCAGAAGATTGCCTCGGTTGGATTTAGCACTGCGGAAGCCATCGCTGAGGCCACCGAAGCCGATCTCGCAGAAGCCGTACCCGATCTTACACCGGAACAAGCAACGGAGATCCGCACCAAGGCCCAGGCGGCCCTCACAGCCGCCAAGACCTGAAGCCCCTTCCCTCGCCCGGCATGGCCACCTCGTCCACTAAAAAGACGGCCAAACCCGAGGGGGAAGCCGCCCCGATTAAAAAACCCCGTGCGGTAAAATCAACCGCAGCCAAAGATCCCACGGAGAAACCAGCTCCGAAGAAAAGTCTCGCAAAAGAGAAGGCAAAAAAGTTGGAGCCTGCACCTGCAGAGCTCCCCACCGCCACTCCTGTTCCCGTCGCCGAAAAGCCCGTTTCTGAACCTACCCCTCCACCCGTGGCAGCCCCCGTGAGTGAGACCGCCATTGAGGAAGTTGTGGACGAATCGAAAATCATCCAGATGAAGCCCCCGATCCAAGTCCGAGACTTGGCGACCCGGCTCAATCTAAAACCGTTCCAACTGATCCATGAACTCATGGAGATGAACGTTTTCGCCACGCTGAATCAAAACATCGAAGAAGCGGTCGCAAAAAAGATCTGTGAAAAACGCGGCTTCACTTTCATGGCCGAGAAACGCAAGGAAGGCGGCGGAGTTCACAAAGTCGCCCCCGTGGTGGAACCCCCCAAAGCCAAACCCGTCCCCTCCGCCAATCTCAAACCTCGTCCACCCATCGTGACTTTCATGGGTCACGTCGATCACGGAAAAACCTCTCTTCTGGATGCCATCCGCCGTGCCAAAGTGGCGGCCGGCGAAGCGGGAGGGATCACCCAGCACATTGGTGCATACACCGTCAAACGGGGTGAGACCACGATCACCTTCCTCGACACTCCGGGTCACGAAGCGTTCACCGCCATGCGGGCTCGCGGAGCGAATGTGACCGATATCGTTGTTCTCGTCGTCGCTGCAGATGACGGCATCAAACCCCAGACCCTAGAAGCCCTCCGGCATGCGCAAGCCGCCAAAGTCACAATTATGGTCGCGATCAACAAAGTGGATCTTCCAAGCGCCAATCTCGACAAGGTCAAAGGCCAACTTCAGGAACTTGGCCTCGCCCCAGAAGAGTGGGGTGGCCAAACCGTCGTCTGCGAAGTCTCCGCCACCAAAGGCACGGGAATCGAAAAATTACTGGAAATGATCGCCCTCCAATCCGAAGTTTTGGAACTCCGGGCCGATCCCACCGGCCATGCCCGTGCCCGCGTGATCGAGACCCAGATCGAAACGGGCCGCGGACCAACAGCTACCGTCTTGGTTCAGCAAGGTTGCCTCAAGGTGGGAGACTCCTTTGTTTGCGGACCCCACCAAGGAAAAGTGAAAGCTCTCTTCGATGACGCCGGAAACTCGATCAAAAATGCGGGTCCCTCGGTTCCGGCTCGCATCATCGGGCTAAGTGGCGCCCCCTCCCCTGGGGAAGAAGTCGTTGTGGTTGGTTCCGAGCGCGAGGCCCGTTCGATCGTCGAGGAACGGCAGGAAGCCCAGCGGGTGACACGACTCGCCGCCGGCCCAGCCGCCCCAAGCGGGGTTACCTTGGAAAATCTTTTTGCCAGCATCGCCGAAGGCCAAAAGAAGTGTCTGCGAGTGGTTCTGAAGGGAGACGTCCAAGGCTCCGTGGAAGCGATCGTCGAATCACTCAAGAAAATCACCAGTCAGAAGGTCACTCTTGAAATCATTCTCTCCACGATTGGACCGATCAGCGAGTCGGACATCCTTCTCGCAAAAGCCTCGGGTGCCGTCGTGATCGGCTTCAATACGAAAACCGATAATTCCGCTGCCAACGCCGCGAAACGGGAAGGAATCCAAATCAAGCTGTTCAGCATCATTTACGAACTGGTGGATCAGGTGAAAGAGGCCATGACCGGGCTCCTCGACCCCGAGCTGCGCGAAAGCCCCCTCGGCACCGCCCTCGTCAAAAAAGTGTTCGAGCTTTCCAAATTTATGGTCGCAGGCTCCCAAGTGCAGAGCGGCCGCATCACCAAGAGTGGTCGAGCCCGCGTTATCCGCAAAAAACAGCCGATTTACGACGGGGCCGTTGTCACCCTCAAACGATTCCAGGAAGACGTTCCAGAAGTCCGCCAGGGGCTCGAGTGCGGTATCCGTTTGGGCAATTTCGACGAGTACGAAGAGGGCGACATCATCGAGTGCTACCAGCTCGAAAAAGTCCCCCAGACCCTCTAATCCGCCTCTTTCCCTTTCTTCAACGAAAAGTTCGGCTAGGCTATGGGCATGGCCAGCCGTCGCCTCTTTCGTGTTTCCGAATCGATCCGCTCCGTCTTGGCTCGGCTTGTCACGCGGGAACGCACATTGGATGGGAAATTGATCACGATCACGGGTGTGGAGGTCAGCCCTGATCTGCGCCACGCTCAGGTTTATGTAACCCATCTCGACGGATCATCCCCTGACGCCGACGTCATCCACACCTTGAATATGTTGAAGGAAGGGTGGCAAGGGGAACTCAATAAAACCCTCCATATCAAATACACCCCTCGCCTCCATTTTCACGTGGATGAAGCCCAACGCCGCGGTGATCGGATTCTTCAGATCATGTCCGAAATCGAGCCGCCTTCGGAAGAAAATAGTTAATTCTATCTAGGAGGTCACAAACCCTTTTTCCCTGGCCCCTTCCCTCCATCCCGCGGTTTTTCCCCTTTCGATTCTCCATCCCCCTCTTCTCCACCCTCCTCTTCCATTCCTTCCCCCGTCTCAAACTTCTTTTTTAACTCCTGCAAAAAAGGAGTCATGTCGGAAACTTTATCCCAAACACTTTTTGCCACGAAAATCGGCTTTTGCGTTTCTAGCGCCACCGCCACGCAATCACTCGGCCTGGCATCGATCTCCGTGATCGAGGTTCCTCCTGGCCCCACCTGCCGTAGCGTCAAACGGGCAAAATAGGTGTCGTTCCGAAGGTCGTTGATAATCACCCGGTCGACGCTGATCGAAAAACCCTGCAAAATCAGATGAATCAGGTCATGCGTCAAAGGGCGCTCCCTTTTCTCCCCTTTCAATAAAAGAGCAATCGAAGTCCCGACCCCGTGATCCACGTGGATGCTGAATGTTTTCGTTTCGTTCCCCAAAAAAACAGCCATTCCGTTTGCCGCCGGCATTAAGCCGAGTATCTGAACTTGGATGGCATCCGTCATACTCTCACCTTACCGACTACCTCCTTGGTCGCAAGATGCTGAAAAAGAGTGGGAATCGTTGCATTCTTCCGCTGAAGCCGTATATCAATCATCCTGTGGCTGACCTTCCCGAATCGTGGTCGATCGATCGTGCTCTCCAAACCTATGGAATCGCGCGCTGGGGCAGTGGCTACTTTGGCGTAAACACCTCCGGGAACATGACCGTTCGCCCCTTGAATACCGAGGGAGCCGAAATCGATCTTGTGAAAGTTGCCACCCGGGCTCGGGAACGCGGCCTCAACTACCCTCTCCTCATTCGCTTTCACGATCTCCTTCGTCACCGCGTCCGCGCTATCAACGAAGCTTTTGCCGAAGCAATCAAATCCACCCGCTACAAAGGCTCCTATCGAGGGGTTTTTCCGATCAAGGTCAACCAGATGCGCGAGGTTGTGGAAGAGATCCTCGATGCAGGCGAACCCTTCCACTTCGGGCTCGAAGTCGGCAGCAAACCTGAACTCTTTGCTGGCCTCGCACACCACCGCGATCCGGAAAGCCTTCTCGTCTGCAACGGATACAAGGACGCCGAATTCATCCGAACTGCCCTTCTCGGAAGAAAACTCGGCAAAAAAGTGATTCTAGTGATCGAAAAGCCCGAAGAGCTCCGCCTTGCTGTCGAAACCGCCCGTGCGATGCAGGTTCAACTCCTCGTCGGCGTACGCGTACGTCTCTCCGCTCGTGGAGTCGGCAAATGGGCCCTCTCCGGCGGCGATGACGCTAAGTTTGGTCTCTCCACCAGCGAACTACTCGAAGCGATCGAATACCTCAGAAAAGAGGGCTGTCCCGAAGCCTTGCAAATGCTCCACTTCCACGTGGGATCCCAAATCCCCGATATTCTGGCCCTTCGCCGAGCCGTCCGCGAAGCCACCCGCTTTTACGCCCAACTCCACCATCTCGGCCTCAAACCCGCTTACCTGGACGTCGGAGGCGGATTGGCGATCGATTACGACGGCTCCCGCAGCGACTCGGAAAGCTCCATGAACTACACCTTGGCCGAATACGCCCGGGATGTTGTCCGATCCGTGGCCGAAGTTTGCCGACAGGAAAAAGTCCCCCATCCGACACTGGTCAGTGAAAGCGGTCGAGCCACGGTTGCCCACCATTCCGTCCTCCTCGTGGAAGTCTTTGGAACGATCGAGAAAACTCCCCGCCCCTTCGTTCAGGCCAAGGAGGAAGATCCCGAATTTGTCCGCCAGCTTTCCGAGCTTGTCGTCAATCTTACCCGCAAAAATCGTCGCGAATCTCTTCACGACGGCCTGACCGTCAAGGAAGAGGCCGCAGCCCGATTCGATCTTGGTCTGCTCGACCTCGCCACCAAAGCCCGCGTTGAAGACTCCTTTTGGCATCTGATCTCCAAAATTTCTGCGCTGTACCAAAATGGTCGCCCCCCACCCGAAGAAATTCGAAAACTTCAGGAACAGCTCGGTTGCCAGTACCTCTGTAACTTCAGTGTTTTCCAATCCCTCATCGATCACTGGGCACTCAAACAGCTTTTCCCCATCGTCCCGATCCATCGGCTTCACGAAGCCCCTACCCAGCAAGGCCGTCTCGTCGACATTACCTGTGATTCGGACGGAAAAATCGACCATTTCGTGGACGGCTCGGGCATTCGTTCCAGTCTTCCCCTGCACGTGTTAAACGGTCAGCCCTATCTTCTCGGGTTCTTCCTGCTCGGGGCTTACCAAGATGTCATGGGAGATCTACACAACCTGTTCGGGTCGGTGAACGAGGCCCACGTGTACCTTGACCCGGATGAACCGGACGGATTTTACATCGAAGAAACTATCCCTGGCTTCTCGATCGGAAGGGTCTTGGGCAATGTTCAGTACGAAACCAACCAGCTTTCCCGCATGATCAAGGCCCAGATCGACGAAGCGATCAAACAGGACAAAATGAAGGCGACCGAAGGCATGGATCTCCTGGATAATTACGAAAAAGGGCTCTCCCACCCCACCTACCTCAGCCTCGAAACACCTTAAAACACCCCCCTTTTACGGTTGGCAAGCCCTTGGCGCTAAGCTAGGTTTGAAATTTCATGGCGAAGAAGTCTAAATCCAAAAAAGCTACGAAATCCTCCTCCAAGAAGAAGGTTTCGAAGAAAAAAGCCCAGGCTCGTCCCGCCTCCAAGGCCAAGAATAAGGCACCGACCAAGGTCGTCGCCCCTAAGAAGCCTTCTGGACCCCCTTTCCCGATCAAAACCCCTGCGAAATTCCTCCGCCCTCTAGAAGAAAACACGAAACCGGCCAAACCGCCGAAGTTCTCCTCCGCCTTTTTGGAAAGACAGAAACTCAAACTATCCGAACTCCGCGATCATATCGTCGACCAGATGCAGGGAGTCACGAAGGACAGTCTCCGCGAGCGGGGAGAAGGTGGCGGTTCTGCCTTCGGAATGCACCAGGCCGATGCAGGCAGTGACGCTTACGAAAAGGATTTCGCCCTCAGCCTTCTCAGCCAAGAGCAAGATGCACTTTATGAGATCGAATCTGCCCTGAAACGGATCGAAGCCCACGCCTACGGTGTGTGCGAGATGTCGGGACAACCGATTCCCGTTGCCCGTCTTGAGGCGATTCCCTTTGCGCGTTTCACCGTCGAATGCCAATCTCGCTTTGAGCAGGAAAACAAAGGTAAGAATCGTTGGGAACCTGCCCAACCTTTGATGGACTCCAACGAAACCTCCGACGATGAGGGTGGGGAAGAGTCCGACGAAGAAGAAAAAACCAAGTCCAAGGAGTAATCGTATGATCGTTAAAAAAGCCCGCCGCCCACGCCGTATGAACCGCTCCGCGCCCCGTCGCCGGATCGACATCAACGGCGAAGCCATCGACTTCCGGAATGTGGAGCTACTCCGCAAATTTATCACCGAAACCGGAAAAATCCTCCCCCGCAAGGTCACCGGCATGCCTGCTCACCTTCACCGCCAACTCAACACCGCAATCAAGAGGGCTCGTAACGTCCTCCTCCTCAAATGAGCCGCCGTTGCCAAGTCACAGGGGCTGTGCCCTCCCTCGGTCGTAAGATCATTCGGAGTGGTAAATCCAAGAAATCGGGTGGTATCGGTACCCACGTCACCGCGAACACCGCACGTCGTTTCCGTCCGAATTTGCGCACAAAACGGATCTATGTCACCGAACTCGGGCGCCATATCACGGTGAAGCTCACCGCCCGCGCCATGAAGACGATCGACAAGAACGGCGCATACTCGACCCTGAAACGCGCCGGTTTGGTATAACCTGGCGTCGGGTTTGGCGGCGAGGTCGGGCTTGAGTGTTCTGCATCTTCTAGCTGCACCCCCACGCACCCCATCGAACACAGCCTTTTGGAAGGATGCTCAGGAGGCGTTGTCGTCCGGGAAAACCGTCTCGGCATACCTCCTCCATGAGGGGGCCTCCGCTCTTCTCGATTCCCGCCTGCCCAAGCTGGTCGCTCAGGGACTCCGACTCTTCGCCTGTCCCCGCGCGGTGGATTCTTTCGCCCCCAACCACTCGATCGAGATCGTCCTCGGCGGCCCTGGACTCCTCGCTGAGCTGATTGAACGATGCCCCTCCAGCCAATCCTATAATCCGTCATGAAAAGAGTCGCCATCCTTTGCCAGACTGCTCCTGAGGGGAAACGCCGCCTCGCCGAAGAAGCCCTGCGTCTCGCCGCCGGCCTTACCGCCACCGGAAGATTGCGCGTCGATCTCATCCTCACATCCTCCGCTCTACTACTCCTCCAACCTGAAATGGGAGGACCCATCGGATCCTGGGACTCGATCATCTCCCCCCAAACCCGCATCCTTATCCCCTCTGGAACCCCTCTTCCTTCCACCCCGCCCGTGAGCTACATCCCCGAAGGAGAACTCGAAAAAGCAGCCTCTGGAGCCGACCTCATCCTGCGATTTTAAGGTTTTCTCTCGACTCCATCCTTTCTCTGCGCCATCCGAAGAGGGATCCCATGCTCGATCGTGCCCATCTTAAACACCTCCACTTCCTGGGCATCGCTGGGACCGGGATGGGTACCGTCGCGGCTATGTTCCGAAAAATTGGACTTCAGGTCACCGGCTCCGACCAAGCCGTGTACCCCCCCATGTCCGATTTTCTTCGCGATCAAGGCATCGTCTTTCACGAAGGCTACTCGGAAAAGAATCTCAACCCCAAACCCGACCTCGCGATCGTCGGAAATGCCCTCTCCCGCGGGAACCCCGAACTAGAAGCCGTCCTCACCCACCGCATTCCCTTTGTCTCCCTACCCGAACTCCTTCGGGGTTGGTTCCTCTACAAAACTCGTAATCTCGTTGTCTCAGGTACCCACGGAAAAACCACCACCTCTACCATGCTTGCCTTCCTTCTGGAAAAGGCAGGACTTCACCCCAGCTGGTTCATCGGCGGAGTCCCCCTCGACCTGCCCGCCGGCTGCCACCACGGAACCGGGCCTTTCTGGGTCTTGGAAGGAGATGAGTACGACACCTCCTTCGCCGACAAACGTAGCAAGTTCCTCCAATACCTTCCCGAGCTAGTCATTCTGAACAACGTAGAATTCGACCATGCCGACATCTACACCGACCTCGCCGCCATTCAGAAATCCTTTCGCCAGCTTCTTCAGCAAGTTCCGCAGAATGGTCTGGCTCTGATCAATGCCGACGACCCCAACGCCCTGGCAGTCGCTAAGGACGCCCCATGCGAGATCCTGGAAGTCGGTTCAGGGCCCCAAGCCGCCGCCCGATATCAGATTCTTAAGGAGGACGCTTCCGGATCAATCTTCACCCTCCATAGCCAAGAGTTTCACTTAAAGATTCCAGGACGTCACAACGTCCACAACGCCTCGATGGCGCTCTGCGCAGCCCACACCCTGGGCGTCTCTCTTGAAAAACTCGCTTCGATCCTGCCCCAGTTCCGCGGAGTCAGACGTCGTCTAGAGGTACGAGCTGAAGCCAAAGGCATTACAGTTGTCGATGACTTTGGCCATCACCCTTCCGCCTTGAGGGAGTCGATCGCCGCACTTCGGGCGAAATATCCCGGACGCCGCCTTTGGGCTCTTTTTGAACCCCGCTCGAACACAACTCGCCGGGGCATCTTTCAGAATGAACTCGCCGAGTCCCTTTCAGCCGCTGACGGTGTCTACATCACCGAAATCGCCCGCAAGGATCAGATCGATCCGCAAATGCGCCTCGATCCAAAGAAAATCGCCGACGACATTCGCAAAGCGGGACGCGAATCCTTCTACCTTCCCGGTCCAGAGGAAATCTTGAAGGACATCCTTCCCCGCCTCAAATCCGGAGATGTCGTGGCCGTATTTACCAACGGAAGTTTTGGCGGACTTGTCGCTAAACTTGCGGACACTTTGTCTAAGTAGTCTAGACGGTCGGTTCGGGTATCAACGTTTTCACATCGACACCCCGAAACTGAAATAACTTGGCAATTGTTTCCTCAATCACGTTGTTGGGACAGGAGGCCCCGGCCGTTACCCCGATCTTCACCTTCCCCTTGGGCAACCACCCCTTCGTTCTCTTCTCCTTCTGGGCATGTTGATCGTAATGCTCGATCTCATCCGTTGAAATCATCTTGGTACAGTTTCGGATAAAATAGGTGGGCAACTTGGCTTCTCCCATCTCGGCCAAATGGCTCGTGTTACTGCTATTATAGCCGCCAACCACCAGCAACAGATCCAACGGGACCACCAAAAGATCCCGCAACGCATCCTGACGCTCCTGGGTCGCTCCGCAAATCGTGTCGAAGAAACGAAAGTGCTCCCCCATCTTTTTTTCACCGAACCGATCCTCAATCGCCTTCTTGATCCGCCTTTGTACTTCCTCCGTCTCCCCACGCATCATGGTCGTCTGATTCGCCACCCCCACCGCCTGTAAATGCTTTTCCGGATCAAACCCAGGCGAGTGAGCGCCTTCGAATTTTTTCAGAAACTCGGCTTTGCTCCCTCCATTGCGGATGTAGTTACAAACGTAATCGGTCTCTTCGAGATTATAGACGACCAGATAGTGCCCCAATCCGTCGGTGCTCAAGGCCCGAGAACTGGTTGCCATCGTCTCCTCATGCGAGGATTTTCCGTGGATGATCGACGTCACACGCTCCTTATTGTACTGCCGGACACGTTTCCACACGCTCATCACGTCTCCACAGGTCGTATCCACTGTCTGACATCCGATTTTCTTCAGCTCATCCATCGTCCCTACTTCTGCGCCAAACGCGGGAACGATCACCACATCTTCCGCCGTTAACCCCTTCAGATCATATCCTTCCTTGTGTCGCTTTAAGGACTGAATCTTCATTTCCCTCAACTGTTCATTGACCTCGGGATTATGAATAATCTCCCCCAACAAAAAGATTCGTTTGTCCTTGAACACTTTTGCCGCCGCATAAGCCAAATCGATTGCACGCTCCACCCCATAACAAAATCCGAACGCTTTAGCCAAAACCACGGTCATATCCTCGGCTTCCAACGCCCGCCCTGTCGCCCTCACGTATTCCACCGCCAAGCTGCGATAATGCTTCTGCACTTCAGCCGCGACGGCTTCCATAACCTCGGGGGTTCGTAAATTTACTTTTTTTGGAGCTGGGGTTGTTACTGCACTCATAAGATTAACTTACCAACCCAAAGCAACGGGTCGAGTCCAGACCACCCAACAGACTACTTCTTGACCTTCAATGACTTGGCGACGATCCATTCCAAAATTCCTTTTTGGGTATGGAGTCGGTTTTCCGCCTGATCGAAAATATCCTGCGATCGCTCCTCCAAAATCTCAGCACTAATCTCCTTCCCCCGGTAGGCGGGGAGACAGTGCAGAACCAGCACATCCTTCTTGGCCAATCCCACCATCTTTCGATCAATTCGGTATGGAGCAAAGATTCTCTCCCGCTGCACTGTCTCCGACTCCTTCCCCATCGAAACCCACACATCCGTGTACAGTACATCTGCCCCCTTCGCGGCCTCCATCGGATCCTCAGTCCAACTCACATGTTTTCCGACCGAAGGAGGCCGAAACTCTTTCGGAGCCCCGCAGACCAGTTGAAAATCGAATATTTTCGCTGCTTCCGCCCAAGATCTCGGCACGTTGCACGCTGCATCGCCGATGAAAGCTATTCTCTTACCCCGGATGGATCCCCGCTTCTCCTCAATAGTGAAAATGTCGCTCAGAATTTGACAAGGATGCTCGTCGTCTGTGAGGGCATTGATCGTAGGAATTTTTGCAAACTCGGCAAACTCTTCAACGTCCGACTGCGCAAAAGTCCGAATGACCGCGCCATGCACCATCCGCCCCATAACTCGGGCCGTATCTCGCACCAACTCCCCCCTTCCCAATTGAATTTCAGCCGCACTTAGGAAGCTAGGCACCCCGCCCAACTCCCGAATCGCCACTTCAAAAGATACTCGGGTCCGTGTGGATGCTTTCGTAAAAATAAGAGCCCAGATCTGCGCCGTTAAAGGCCCTTTGGCTGAACTTTTCTTCCCCCGCCCCTTTTTTGCGAGCCGAGCCAACCGAAGAATCTCCCTCGCCTCCGACTCCTTCACTCCTTCGAGCTTCAGCAGATGCCTCATAGGGTCGATTCCACTTTCTTCACCGCCTCCTGCACTTCATCCATCGATACAGAATACGGAGCCAAAAACCGCAGAACATCCGAACCTGCAGGAACGACCAATAACCCCACCTTCGCCAAAGCCTCTGCCACCTCCGCGTGACTCCTCCCCTTCACCGTTACCCCTACCATTCCCCCAAAGCCCCTCACCTCGCCCACCCATCCCCGACCCGACAACTTTCCCAATCCTTTCTTCAGCTCTTCCCCCATCCGCTCTATGTTTTTTGCCAGCCCCTCTTCATCGATAATTTTCAAAACCTCCAAGGCCACCGCACAAGCCAGCGCCGTTCCCCCATAGGTGGTTGCATGCGTCCCTGGACCTAGGACATCGGCCAACCTCTCCCCCAGCCAGACCGCCCCGATCGGAAATCCACCACCCAAGCTTTTTGCCATCGAAACCGCATCCGGAATGAACGCTCCTTTTTCACCCGCTTTTTCTAAAATTTTTTCATAGCTCTGAAACCGGCCCGTCCGATAGTGCCCGCACTGTACCGAGTCCATCAGGAGATAGATGCCGTTTTCCCTCGTCAACTTCCGTAATCCCAATAGGTATTCCGGAGTGGCGGGAATCACCCCACCCTCGCCCTGGATCCCCTCAATCATCACGGCTGCCGTCTTAGGCCCGATCGCTGTCTCCACCGCCGCCAAATCGTTGTAGGGAACATACACAAAACCGGGCAT
>CAMDXQ010000001.1 GCA_945878585.1 Akkermansia muciniphila | reverse complement strand
CCTTCAAGAAGGCTACGCAGGGCTCGGGCACCAGTGCCTTTCTTTAAGGCTGTCTCCGCCAGGCAACGCAGAGCATCCCTGGTGAAATTCAGTTTTACTCCCTCCATCCCGAGCAGTTTTGCGTACTGCCGGGTTAGCGAATTCTTGGGATCGGTCAGGACAAGGATAAGTTCATCAACCGTCAACGGGCTGAGGTGGCTAAGAACAGGGAGTCGGCCAATAAATTCAGGAATCATACCAAAACGAAGAAGATCATCCGGTTCGGCGTAACGGAGAAGTCCGAGTCCATCTTCTTTGACTTGGGCTTTTTCGGTCAGGCTGGAGCCGAAACCCAGAGCACGACCCCCCATCCGTTTGTGGACGATTTCCTCTAGACCGACAAATCCGCCGCCGCAGATAAAGAGGATGTTCTGGGTGTTGACCTGAATATGTTCCGCCTGAGGGTGCTTTCGACCTCCTTGGGGAGGGACGTGGCAGACGGTGCCTTCCAAAATCTTCAGGAGCCCTTGCTGTACCCCTTCACCTGAAACATCCCGAGTGATCGAGGCGCTGTCCGACTTGCGTCCGATCTTGTCGATCTCATCGATATAGACGATTCCGAGTTCGGCCCGTTTGACGTCGTAATCCGCATTTTGGAGGAGTCTTAGGATGATTGTCTCCACGTCTTCACCCACGTACCCCGCCTCAGTCAATGATGTGGCATCGGCGATGGCGAAAGGGACATCCAGGATCCGCGCCAGGGTGCGGGCAAGAAGCGTTTTGCCGGAGCCGGTAGGTCCGATGAGAAGAATGTTGCTCTTTTCCAGTTCCACATCCGCGTGGTCGGTGGGAAGAGTGTCGGTTTGGGGACCGCGGACCCTCTTGTAGTGGTTGTGTACGGCGACGGCTAGGGTGCGTTTCGCCCGATCCTGGCCGATGACATGGCGATCCAGTTCCGCACGAATTTCGCGGGGTTTGGGGAGGCTCTTAAGGATGCCTTTGCCAACGGGGTTTTCCCCGACTTCACGGTTCAGGATGTTTGTGCAAAGGGTGATACAGTTGTCACAGATATAGACCCCGGGACCGGCGATCAGTTTTTTGACCTCTGCGTGGCTTTTGCCGCAGAAGGAGCAGAGCGTGAGGTGAGTGGGGCGGGCCATCGGGCGCCGACTTTACTTCTTGGGCTGCTCCTCTTTGCGGAAGGAGACGACGTGATCAACGAGGCCGTAGGCCTTGGCATCCTCAGCGGACATAAAGCGATCCCGATCGGTGTCTTTTTCTACCGTATCGAAACTCTGGCCGGTGTGGTGCGCAAGGATTTCGTTCAGACGTTTCTTGGCGCGAAGGATCTCTTGGGCCTGAATGCTGATATCGGTGGCCTGTCCTTGGGCTCCGCCAAGGGGCTGATGAATCATGATCCGGGCGTTGGGTAGGCAGTAGCGTTTCCCTTTTGTGCCTGCGGCGAGCAGGACGGCTCCCATGCTGGCGGCCTGGCCGATGCAGTAGGTCGAAACTTCGCAGGTGATGTACTGCATGGTGTCGTAAATCGCGAGACCTGCGGTCACGTAACCACCCGGGGAGTGGACGTAGATGCTGACGTCTTTCTTAGGGTCTTCCATCTGGAGAAAAAGTAACTGCGCGATGATGGAGTTCGCCATGGTGTCATCGATTGCCGTTCCGATGAAAATGATGCGATCCTTCAGGAGGCGGGAGTAGATGTCGTAGGCGCGTTCGCCGCGGCCTGTCTGTTCAATGACGCTGGGAACGAAGTAGTCGGCCTTGGGATCGGTACTCATTTCTATAAATTACCCACGGACGGCGTGTTGCAAAAGGAAATCAACGGTTTTTCTGCGCAAAAGAGTGTCAGCAAGTGAGGGCAAGACGTTCGATTTCTGGAGGCGCTTGGCGAACAGGCGAGCATCCTGTCCCGATTGGGCGGCAAGAATGGCGACTTCCTGGACGACTTCCTGCTCCTCCACCTTGAGGCCTTCCGCTTCGGCGATCCGGCGTAAAAGAAAGCTGAGCTTCACATTTTCCTCAGCGTTCTGGCCGGCCGTTTTAAGAATATCGTCTTTGTGTTTGATCAGCTCCTCGTTCGAGACTCCACGGCGCTGATTTTCCTCCACCAGGCGAGCCACCAGACGGCGACGTTCCTCGTCGAGAAGAGGTTCGGGCACATCCATTTTGGTGGAGGCTAAGAGGGCTTGGGTGATGGCACGACCCTCTTCGGCTCGGTGAGCGGAGTCGCGTGAAGCGGTCAGATCCTCGCGGACGCGGGACTCTAATTCAGTTTTCGGCATCTTATAGTTTTCTTGGCAAAAGGCTTCATCTACTTCGGGGACATGGCGCTCTTTTAGTTCATGCAGGGTCACCTCGTAGTGGCCGGTCTGCTTCTGAAGGGCGGCATGGGGGAACTCTTTGGGAAATTTGACCTCTACCTTGCGGGTCTCTCCGGGGTTCATTCCGTAGAGAGCCGGGACAAAGCCAGGGAGGAAGGCATCGGGTTTCAACCAGACCCACAGTTTCTTGGCCTCGCCGACTTGGCCTGCCTGGGGGGCGAGTTCGAGGATTTTTTTGCCACCACAGGTTCCTTCAAAATCGAGCACGGCGTAATCGCCTTCTTGGGCGGGGCGAGGGGGAAGGGTATGGAAATGGGCCATCGGCTCGGCTAACCGGTCGAGAGCGGATTTCACATCCGCATCGGTCACCGGCTCGGGGCTTTTCTTCGGGATCTTTAGTCCTTTGGCAGCGGGAACTTTAAATTCAGGGGCGAGGTCGACACGGAGAACGAACTTAAACTTTTTGTCTTTCTCGAAATTGGCTTCTTCGACCGCAGGATCATCCACCAGGCGCAGCTTTTCCTTTTCGACCGCATGGCGGAGTCCTTCGCGGAGAAGGCTGTCTTTCAGTTCGCTTTGGATATCGGGAGCGTAGCGACGACGAACCATTTCGAGCGGGGCATGACCTGGACGGAACCCCGGAAGGCGGGCAGATTTTTGAAAGGAGAGAGTGACCTTTTCTTCCGTCAGGCGGACTTGATCGGCAGTGATTTCGCCTTTGAGGCGACGGCGACAACCGCCCATATTTTCCAAGGAAACCTTCATATGCAGCCTTGAAACCTACGCAAGGAACCTTGGCGAGCCAAGGTCAGATTGGGTGGCTACTGATTCAAGGAAAACTTCACAGGCAACTCAACTGTAACAGGGACAGGGTTCCCATTCACTTTTTGTGGATGAAAATGCCATTGTCTGACAGCTGTAGTGGCAGATTGGTCGAGGAGATCATGCCCAGTGCTCTTGAGTATCGAGAGGGATTCAACATTCCCTTGTGCGGAAATTTTGGCCCGAAGAAGGACAGTGCCAGCCCACCCATTTTTTCGGGCAACCTCAGGATAGATGGGGGCGGAGTTTCGGGAAGGGTTGGGGCGGGCGAGGACGGTCGAACTGGCATGGGACGGAGGAAGCTGAGAGGGGGATGGAGTCGGAAGAAGTCGGGGTGAGGGGTCGGGTCTAGGTAGTTCAGGGGCAGCAGAAGAGGCGGTGGATGCGCTATCGAAGGTATTCGAAGTGGGAACTGGGGTAGTTAGAACGGGCTCCTGTACTGTTTCCGTTTGGCCTGCAGAGGTTTCGATCATTGTAATTTCGACCGAGAAATCGGAAGGTTGAACTGCGAAATCTTGGGTTGTGGTGATGGAGGGGCGAGAGAAAAAGAGGGTCGCATGCAGAACCGCAGACGCAGTGAGCCCGAGAAAGAGAAAAATTTTATCTCTGGGAGCGGGGTAAAAGAGAGTCATCGGCTATTTTTTAGGATCGTGGACGAGATTAAATTGGACGATGCCGATCTGCCGAGCTCGATCCATCAGATCGACAAAAAGGCCGTAATTCATGCTTTGATCTCCACGAAAATGAATCTTTCGATCTAGTTGACCTTGGCATAAGGCGCTGAGTTTCTGATCAAACTGGGAAAGAGAAACAGGGGAGCCCTGGAGAGTGATCGATCCTTGAGCATCGACTGACACAAGGATGGCCTCAGGGGACGTGTCCGATTGCCCGCGTGCTGTTGGAAGCTTGATCTGGAGGGAAGGGGACGTGAAGGAGGAGGTGAGCATGAAAAAGATGAGTAAAAGAAAGACCACGTCGATCAGCGGAGCCATATCGATCGAGGTGGTAATGCGTTTCGGGCGTGAGAACATGGGCTTTACTGGACGACCGAGAACTCCTCCTCCTTTGTACGAGGTGGAATGACTCGTCCAGAGGGAGCCAGGGTGGATTGGCTCAGAAGATCATCCAAAGAGGTGACTGCCAACTCCATTCTCCGAGCAATCTTGTCCGCATGCCCTTCGAACGCGTGGTAAAAAGCCATGCAGGGGATGGCAATGACCAGGCCGAAAACGGTGGTCAGGAGGGCCTCCCAAATGCCGCCCGCCAAGTCGGACGGCTTCACCGTCCCTTGAATCGATTCAATTTTCGAAAAAGCCACCACCATGCCTTGGACAGTGCCTAGGAGGCCCACCAGCGGAGATAGATGGGCAAGAGCGGCCAGAATTCGAAGGTTTTTTTCCACCGCCTCCAGGGCAAGCGATCCGGTCCGCCTTAGGTTGTCTTGGCGGACTTTGGTGGGGCGATCCAGTTCCTCGAGATACGTTTGAACCACCCTGGCCACGGGATGACGACAAGCAACGGCTAGGGAAAGGGCCGCGGCGGTACCTGAGGTGCGTATGGTCTGGAGCAGGGATCGAAGCCAGCGGTCAGAGGAGTATCCGTAGTAAGTGTAGGTCAGTATCCGCTCGATAGTCACCGCCAACGCAACGCAGGAGAACGCAAGGAGGACCCACATCAGAGGTCCACCGCGCATCATGAAATCCATGAATGATATTCCGCCCAACATGAACGAAAAATATATTACGGTAGTTTTGTTGTCACGAAAAATGAGACACTATCGCAATAAACTAATTGATCATGAGAATGCGTCTCAGTATCCTTAATGGATCATGGGATTGGGCTTTTTGGCATATTTTCTATTTTTCATTGGGTTGCTCAATTTTGGGTTTCGTGGGAATGCTCAAACCTCCTCACCAACTGTCGCAGTAGAGGAGGGGCGGGTGGGCGAGAGGGGTGGGGATGAGGTTGTACGTTTACAGCAGGTAGAAGTTGAGGCGGACTATGACGTGCAGACCCGGTTGCCATTTCTTCCTGATGTTGAGGGAACGCGGATCAATGCAGGAAAGCGCACCTCAAACATTGATGCGCACTACCTGCCGGAGGTCAAAGATGACAACTGGCGTCAGATCACGGCGACGACCCCCGGGTTGGTTGTGGCTGATGAGACGACACCTCTCACGAGCTTGGCGTATCGCGGATTTGATCCTCACAGATTGCAAAGTTTTCAGGTCTTGGAAGATGGAATTCCCATTCAAGCGGACATGATTGGGTATCCAGAGGCTTATTACCTTCCTCCAACTTACCCGATGGAGAGCATGGAGTTTATTCGAGGGGGAGCGGCTTTGATGTACGGACCCCAACCTGCTGGCGCGATTAACTTTGTGATGCGAAAGCCACCCCTCGACAAAAAGTTTTCCGCCGAATCGATCACCATGGGGGGGAGTTTTGATTATATCTCCAGTTTTAACGCGGTGGGAGGAACCGTGGATAACATCGGTTATTACGGGTGGTTTAATCATCGGCAATCCCAAGGCTTTCGTGACGCCAATAGTCAGTACGATCTGAACAACGGAAATTTAACTATGGCCCTCGATGCGGAAACAAAGCATCGCTGGTATTTTAAGTTCAATGGCTATGAGGAGTGTCATGGAGAGCCGGGAGGGATGCGGCTAAACAATGATACGGTCCGAACTCCCGTAAATTATAACGTTAATCGGAATGCTACCTCCCGGTTTAACGACCAGTTTGAGCTGAACCGGTACGCAGTTTCTGCCATTCATGAGTCTGAATTTGAGGATGACCTCTTCTTTTCATACCGAGTGTGGTTTGACTACTACCGTCGCTGGAGTCGGAGGCAAGAAGGAGGAGGTTTCGGAACACTTCCTACTAAACAAACCACCCAGATTGAGTCTCAGCAGTTTTATACTTGGGGAATGGAGCCTCGCTGGCGGTGGGATTGGGACTTGGGAGGGGAATCGCAGACATTGTCGGCGGGCTTTATGGTCTATAACACGACCTCCCCAAGAACCGACAAGCAGGGTCTGACGCCCACCTCGAACACAGGGCAGATTCGTAATCAGAGCGACCGCTCTGTTTGGTACGCACCTTTCTTTGTGGAGAACAAGTTTACGGTGGGGGATCTTTCGGTTGTTCCCGGGTTCCGGATGGAAAACATTTGGCAATCAGTGGATGAGACAATCAATCAGTCAAAATTTGCAGCAGGCCAACCGATTGGAACTCAGACACAAAACAATTTCGTCCCGCTGATCGGATTGGGTCTGGAGTATGCGTTGCCCCAGGAGATAGCGATGTATGCGAACGTTTCGGAGGCGTACCGTCCTCCGACTTTCGCCCAAGCGGTTCCGACAGGCCCGAATTTGCGAGTCTCTGGGAATTTGCAGGAAGGTACCGTGTGGAACTATGAGGCGGGTTGCCGAGGAACTCCAACGGATTGGCTGACTTTCGACACAAGTGGATTTTGTGTCGACTATTCGAACCAGATTGGGGAGACCGCAGTCGGGGGAGTCAATACGGTCAGCAATTCGGGTCGTTCCCGGGTGTACGGTTGGGATCTGCTTTTTCAGGTGGATCTGGTGGGAATCGCCGATGGCATTGCTCACCAGCAGATGGGTTTCGGGGATTTGCACGACGGAAAGACAGCCGGTTGGTCAAAAGAGTATGGGGCTGTTTATTTTTACACTGCTCTGACGTTGCAAAACGGAAATTTTATCAATGGTCCGAATGATGGAAAAACCCCGCAGTACCTATCGAACTACGTATACAAGACGGGCCTTGTGTATGATTGGCAGTCCAAGGTGAAGGCCTCGTTCCTTGGTTCTTATGTGGGGCACAGCTACGCGAGTGACAATAATCTGACAGGTTCAGATTCCCGATTCATTCCTGCTTACAACGTCTGGGACCTTACGGTGGAGGCAAAGCTGTGGAATGATTACGTCAGTTTCGTCGGTGGGATTAACAACCTTTTTAACAAGCAGTATTACGCAAGAATTCGGGGGGATGGGATCGATCCCTCCATGCCACGCAACTGGTACGGTGGGCTAAAGATTATTTTTTAGGACGCGGCCGAACCGCACGTGTGCTCTGGGGGCAGGTGCCTTTTTCCCGGAGGGCGTCGCAGGTGGCTTCAATCTGAAGGCTGACGCGGCGGGGGCTGAATCCGTGGTCCTTTGTGACGATCGATTCGCGGACATCGAGGCAATGGTCGTGGAATTCGATGATTTTTCGGCAGTCGACACAGACAAAGTGACCATGCCTGGGGTGTTCGGCAAAATTGGGGTCGTAGAGGGGGGAGGATTGGCCGAGATCGACCTGACGAAGGAGTCCTGCACGAACAAGAAAAGCCAGAGTGCGATAGACGGTGGCGCGGGATACCTTCGGATTACGGCGACGAGAGCGGGCGAGAAGGGATTCGGCGCTAAAGTGCTCGCGATTACCAAAGGCGACTTCGGTGATCGTTTTTCGCTGGGAGGTAAAACGAAGACCTTGGGTGCGCATCGTTTCATACGCACGGGCCTGGGGCGTCATGGAGGAATCAACGGGGCTCGTCATAGGGATGAGGGTGCGATTGGCTCGGGGGTTGGAACGGAGGCGGATTCACGAGGGGTCTTGAGCGCTTTAAGGAAACGCTTCACCGCGGGGGAGACCATTCTGCTGGCACGGAATACGATTCCGAGGGGACGGATAATCTCCTTGCCGAGGTGGGGGAGAATGGCGAGAGATCCTTTGGCAAGTTCTGTGGCAACTGCCGAGGCGGGTAGAAAAGCGATTCCAGCATTAATCTCGACCGCTTGTTTTAGGGTCTCGACGTTATCAAACTCCATCATCGGCTGAAATTTGAGGCCCCGGGTTGCCAGAATACGATCCAACCCCTGGCGGGTGGGCATCTCGGGAGCGAGGGAGATAATTTTCGTTTGGCCAAGATTGGCAAGATCAACGGGGCCTTTTTTCAGGAGTGGGTGGCCCGCTGCACAAATGATATGCAGGGTATCTTTTTTGAATGTTTCTACCTTGAGTCCCTTGCGAGGGGAGGGGAAGGCGACAAAACCGACGTCCGCATCTCCAGAGGCGACCGACTCATACACTTCGTTGGAGCGACGATAATCGACCTGAATTTTGACTTGGGGGAAGGCTTTCAGGAAATCTTTGATATAGGGAGGGAGTTCGTGCAGGCCCAGGCTTGGGACAGCTACCAGACGGATCGTGCCGGAAATAATGTTCCGCATTTCCTCCAACTGATGTTGAAAGCGCTGGTAGTAGCCGATGATTTCGCGACTGGCTTCGTAAAGGAGTTGGCCTTCGCGGGTCAGGGCAAACTGTTTGCTGGTGCGTTCCAGAAGGGGGACGCGGAGTCGAACCTCGATGGAGCGGAGTTGCTGGCTGACGGCAGACTGGGTAATCCCGTTCAGGCTGGCAGAACGGCTAAAGGAACGGGTTTCGACTAAATCCCGAAACACTCGAAAAGACTCCACTTGCATAAGGAGAGCATTATTATCAGACCTTATCGCCAATGCAAACCAAGCTTACCTAATCATGAATACTTCCCTTGAAGAAAACTATCACTCGATCCAGAAGCAGATCGGGTTATCGGCTGAGAAAGCGGGCAGGGATCCTCGTGAGGTGAGGCTTTTGGCGGTAAGTAAAAAAATGGATTCGGAAAAAATTCGAGTGATCTGGCAATTGGGTCACCGACTTTTTGGGGAGAACCGAGTGCAAGAGGCGCGGGTCAAAATTCCGGAGATGCCGATGGGCGGGGAGTGGCACTTCATCGGTGGTCTGCAAACCAACAAGGCGAAGGATGCAGTCGAATGTTTTGATGTGATTGAATCGGTTGACCGGCTGGATTTAGCCCAAGAACTCCAGAAAAGGTTGGAGATGGCCGGGAAAAAGATGCGGATCATGTTGGAGGTCAATGTGGGCGGGGAGGCGGCCAAGCATGGATGCGCCCCAGAGAATGTGGATGAGCTGCTTCAAAAGGTGATCCCCTTATCGCGGTTGGAGGTGATTGGGTTGATGGCGATTCCGCCGTTTCGTGAAGATGCCGAGATGGCGCGGCCGTTCTTTTCGAAACTGCGTGAGATTCGCGATCGGCTCCAAGAGTCGCAAGGGGTTCATTTGCCGGAGTTGTCGATGGGGATGAGTCACGATTTTCCTGTAGCCATTGCGGAGGGTTCCACCTTGGTACGAATTGGGACGGCTCTCTTTGGGTCACGAAGTGCGTGAACCGAGTCCTTCCGCGTTCCTTTTACGAAAAGAAAAATCCCGTGCTAATTGCGCGGGGACTGCTGGGGAAGATCATCCGGGTTGCCCGCGATGGTTGTGCGGCACGGATTGTGGAAACGGAGGCGTACGGGGGCTCGATGGATCGGGCCTCTCATGCTTGGAGGGGAAGGACTGCCCGGAATGAGTCGATGTTTGGTCCCCCTGGGACGGCCTACGTCTATTTATGCTACGGAATCCACCGGATGATGAACGTTGTCACAGCCCCCGAAGGGACAGCGGCTGCTGTGCTAATTCGGGGGGTGGAGCCGTTGGAGGGAATCGATAAGATGACTCGGCGAAGAGGGGTTTCTGCGTCGGAGTTCCGTTTAACGGCGGGACCGGGAGCGTTGACTCAGGCTATGGGGATATCGATGAAGTGGGATCGATGTGATCTTGTTTGCGGACCGATTCGGATCGAAGATGACGGGGTGCGAATTCCGGGAATAAAAATTCAAAAGGGGACGAGGGTGGGGGTGGGCTACGCCGGACCCGCGGCAAATTTCCCCTGGCGGTTTTGGATTCGGGGAAACCCGTGGGTCAGTCGGACTTCACGATGAAAAAAATTATCCACCTTTTAACCACCGACGAGAAAGCGAAGGAGATAAACTTCTCAGGAAAGCATTACGGAACATTTGCGGAGATCGGTGCTGGGCAGGAGGTGGCCCGCTGGTTTTTTCAGGCGGGAGGTGCGGCGGGAACCGTGGCGAAAAGTATGTCGGCGTACGACATGACCTTCAGTAACGCAATTTATGGAACTGCTCATCGCTTTGTTTCCCGGGAGCGGCTTGGGGAGATGTTGGATCACGAGTACCGGTTGTTACTGGAGAGATTGGGCCAGGAGCGGGGGGATCGAAGCCGTTTCTTTGTCTTTGCCGATACGGTGGCGGCAAGGAGTCATAAATTCACAGGAGACGGAAAGGGGTGGATGGGGATCCGGTTTCAGACGCAGCCGAATTGCGCCCCTGGAGATATGGTGATTCACGTTCGATTGAAGGACGACACCAATGCGGAGCAGATGGAGGTACTTGGCATTCTAGGGGTCAATCTGGTTCACGCAGCTTTTGCTCATTGGAGGAATCCACCGGAAATTCTGAATCGGTTGATGGACGGGATCCGGCCGGGTCGAGTGGAGGTCGATATGGTGGATTTCCGTGGGCCGATGTTCGAAGGGGTGGATAACCGCCTGATGAGCTTAAGGATGGTGCATTCGAATCTGACCCCGGTGGCTCTCTTTTCTGCGACGGGAGCCAATCTAGAGGCGGAGGACTCTTTTTATGGCAAATCGATTCTCCTTTTGCGCGGTCACTACCGCCCGATCACGCAGTTTCATTTGGCGATGATGCAGAAAGCTTCGGCCATTTTTCGTAATGATCCAGCGAACAAGGGGAAAGAGATTGTGGAGATAAACGAGATCACCATGCGAAATCTGGTTCGTCATCGGAAAGCGGGGATGGAGGATTTTCTGGATCGGGTGGATTGCTTGGGAGCGTTGAAGAAGACGGTCTTGGTGACCGGAATCTTTCGGTTTCACCGACTGGCGCAGTATCTGACCCAAAGAACCAAGGGGTCGGTTGGATTCGTGATCGGTGTGCCACTTCTAAGCAAGATGCTGGATGAGCATTTCTATCATGATCTTTCGGGAGGGATTCTGGAAGCCATGGGTAGACTTTTTCTGCCCGGTGTGAAGCTGCTGGTGCATCCAGGGTATGATCCAGTGGATGGAAAGTTTGTCACGGGCCACACCCTGAAGGTTCCCGAGCCGATTCGTGAAATTCATGAGTATCTAGTTCGGCGTGGAATGATTGTGGACTTGAGTGGTGCTGAAAAGGATCTTCCCGCTTGCTCGAGCTCTGAGATTTTACGGAACATCCGGTGTGGAAAAGCGGGTTGGCAGCAAAATGTGCCGACTCCCGTAGCCAAGCTCATCCAGCGACGAAGACTTTTTGGGTATCAGGCGGGAGGGAAATAGGCCTAGTGCGACCCTCTTGGGCGACCATTGAAAAATTGGATTCTAGGGATAGAGTAGTCTCATGAGGGTCATTCGGCTGTTTGCGGGGGTCGTTATAGGTTTGTTGTCTACCCTCAAGCCAGTTCAAGCGATCGTTTTTTTTAGTCAGGGAAATGCTGCCAATTTAGATAACCCCGGTGTGGGTTTGCCCTGGGACAATGTGGTTCAGATGCGGAATGAGTCAGGTCCGATCGGCACCGGAGTATATTTAGGGAATCGCTATGTGCTGACGGCGGGTCATGTGGGTCCTTTAACAAGCGTGAAGGTCGGATTTGTTGATTATCTTTTGGATTCTTCCCCCGCTGTTGCCATTGGAACGGCGGATATGAAGCTGGTGCGGTTGGCCTCGGATCCCGGACTGAGTGGGGTTCGGTTAAATACCAATCCTTTGGGAGATGGAGGGAATTCTTATCTGGTTGGGTATGGGGTGGGTCGGTCCAGCAGTTCGCTTCTGGGTTCGAGTCCTGTGACGTGGGGCGATAGCTCGACTGCGATCAAAAGGTGGGGAACCAATTTTGTGGATGGAGCGATTGCCGGAGTTCAAGTGGGTGGGTACACCTCCGATCTGTTGCGGACCCAATTCAACAGCAATGCGGGTGGAAGTGAAGCGGCGTTGACGATCTATGATTCCGGAAGCGCTCTTTTTCGGCAGATCGGAAGCGAATGGTATCTGGTTGGAATCGGGGCGTATGTGCAAAACAGTGGCTACTCTTTGGCCAGCACCCAGTTTAACTCGAACGAATCGGATGATAGTTATTTTATTCGAATCTCGTCTTACTCCAATGTCGTGAATCAAATTGGGGCGGTGGGAGTGCCGGAACCGTCTTCTTCGCACTACTTCGTTGGCGGGCTTTTTTTTCTCGGGTTTTTAGCTCTCCGCAAGATCCGGCTCGCGAAGAGGTAAGTCTCTGCGATTTTCGTTCCCACGTTATTCGTTGGGACGCAGGGGTTGGGTTGACGAGGGCATGGCAAACTTTACCGTGGCGAGAATGGCAAAATCCCCGTTAGGAAGAGGTTTGGGTGCTCTTTTAGGAAGCACGAAAGTCACCCCGCCGAGTAGTCTCCCGATTAGCTCTCCTGAGGTTCGGGTAGAGGAAGGGGAGAGGATTCTTCAGCTTTCGATCGGAGAGGTGAATCCAAGTCCTCTCCAACCGCGACGGGTATTTGCGGAGGAGAATTTGACCGAGCTGGTCGACTCGATCCGGTCGCGGGGAATTTTTCAGCCTTTGATAGTCCGTCGCTCACAAAAAGGATCAGGTTATGAGCTGATTGCCGGGGAACGACGGTGGAGAGCGGCCCGGAAGCTGAATTTGCCAAAAGTCCCAGCGATCGTGCGGGTGGCGACTGATCAACAGGTTCTCGAGCTGGCCCTGATCGAAAACCTTCAGCGGGCAGAACTGGATCCTGTCGAAGAAGCGGATGGATATGCGACGTTGATTGAGACCTTCGGACTGAAGCAGGAGGAGGTTGCGGAGCGGGTGGGAAAGAATCGCGCTACGGTCGCGAACGCACTTCGTCTGCGTTCTCTTCCGAGCGAGGTGCGAGACCTTTTGCGGTCCAAACAGATTTCAGTTGGGCACGCCAAAGCGATTCTGGGATTGAGTGAACCTGCGGCGCAGAGTGCGATCAGTCGCGAAGTTGTGAAGCGGGGGTTGAGTGTTCGACAGGCAGAGGCTTTGGTGAGGCGCCAGACGAGTGGAACGAGGGGTCGGAAGAAGGGAAAAATCTCACAACTCGCGGATTGGCGGGATTTGGAGTTGAAGTTGCAGCGGGCCACGGGAACGCGGGCGAGAATTGTGGGTCGAGCGGAGCGGGGTCATATCGAACTGCCTTATACTTCTCCGGAGGAGTTGGAACGGTTGACCTCCCATTTGGGGGTTCGGCCCGCGATCTAGAAGGGGGAAAACGATGAGTCAGAGGATCCGCCTTTTGGCGGAAGTAGTGGCCAACCGAATTGCTGCAGGGGAAGTGGTGGAGCGTCCAGCATCGGTGGTGAAAGAGTTGGTGGAGAACTCTCTGGATGCGGGCGCGAAGAAGGTGGAAATCAGTATTGAACGAGGAGGGCGTTCGCTGATCCGGGTGACGGATGATGGACATGGAATGGGGCCTGAGGATGCTCTGCTGGCTTTGGAGCGACATGCCACGAGCAAGATTCGGGAAGCTTCAGATCTGCTGGGAATTCGTACCTTTGGATTTCGGGGGGAGGCGTTGCCGAGCATTGCATCGGTCAGTCGTTTTACGTTGAAGACGAGGGAAGCTGAGGCAGCGGAGGGAACGGAGGTGGTGATTGACGGGGGAAAAGTGATCCGAGCTGGTCAGACCGGATGTCCTGCAGGAACGAGCATTGAGGTAAGGCAGCTATTTTCCCATGTTCCTGGACGAAGGAAGTTTCTAAGGACGGAGGAGACGGAGTGGGGACATATTGAGCAGGGGATTCGCCTGACTGCATTGGCACGACCTGACGTGAGTTGGGTCCTGAGGCGGGATGGGGCAGTTTTTTGGCAAGATACGGCACGGAAAGGGTTGGAGGAGAGGTTGACTGCGGTTTTTGGAAAGGAGTGGAAGGGGTCGGTCCTGCCCTTGGATGTGGAAGATGGGGGAATGAGGTTAAGGGGATATATCGGACGGCCTGGGGTGAGTCGGGCGACAAGGGCGGAGCAGATCCTTTTTGTGAATGGTCGACCGGTGCAGAGCATGAGTTTGAATGCAGCTCTTTTGGAGGGGTATCACAATGCCTTGATGAGGGGTCGGTTTCCTGTGGCAGTTCTTTTTCTGGAGGTGGATCCCGCTGGAGTGGATGTGAATGTTCATCCAGCAAAAAGGGAGGTTCGGTTTCGCCAAGATGGGGACATTCGTCGTTTTGTCAGCGGGGCGGTGGCGGAGGTCCTTCGGGGTGGAGCAGTGGGTCCTCTCCCGATGGCTTCAGTAACGAATCACGGATTAGCAGGTCTGTCGACGACCCATTCGACATCGAATCAACCCTCGCCTTTGTTGTCGGCGAGTCTTACCACTCCTCCGCCTGTGGAGAGGTCTCTTGGATTGAAGGTTGAGTCGGCTCCGGGGATTCCCACGGGCTGGAGGTATCTGGGGGTGATCGATCATCTGTACATTGTGGCGGAGAAAGAGGGTGGAGCTGTCTTGATTGATCAGCATGCGGCGCATGAGCGGATTTTATTCGAGCAGCTTCTCAAGCAGGTGGCGCAGGAGGAGGTTTCGGGTCAGCGACTCCTGTATCCAGTGACGGTGGAGTTTCCGCCCGTGCAGGCTCAGTTTCTAAAAAATCAGGTCGATGAGTTGGGGAGAGTAGGGTTGGGAATTTCTTCGATGGGGGGGAACTCGTTTCTGATCGATGCATTGCCTCCACGGATCAAGACCTTGGCGGTAGAGGAATTTGTTCGAGGGGTGGTGGCTGACTTGGAAGTGGGGGGTGCGGGAACAAGAAAGGACAGGAAGTTGAGTGAGGAGGTGATTGCGAAGACGGTTTGTCGGCATGCGATCAAGGCGAATGATCGGCTGACCGAGCAGGAGGGGGTTCGACTGCTGGCGGATCTGTTGGCATGTGAGCTTCCGTACACATGTCCGCACGGGAGACCGACGATGATTTTATTGAGTAAGGCGGAGTTGGAGCGGAAGTTTGGTCGGGCGGGCTAATGAGTTCTGAGCGCATCTATCTGGATCATGCTGCCGGAGGAGTTCTGTTTCCTTCGGTTCAGAGGGAGATGCTGAGATATTTGGTTGGGGTCCATGCTTCTCCTGGAGGCGGACATCGGGAGGGGAGGGAGGCGAGGGAAGAGTTGGAGAGGGCGCGAGAACGGGTGGCCAGTTTTCTGGGAGCCAAGGATACGGAAGGTTTGGTTTTTATGTCGGGGGGGACGGAAGCGATTCAATCGGCGATTCGGGGATGGGGAGAGGCGGTTCAAAACGGGACGATTTATCTCAGTGAGATGGAGCATCCTGCTGTGGAGAGTGCGGTACGGGCATTAGGAAAGAAGGGATTCACTTGGGTGAGAGTACCGGTGGATGGAGAGGGAAGATTGCAGTGGGGAGAGTTGAGGATTGAGAAAGAAAAGGGATTGGTTTATGTTCATCTGGCTCATCACGATCTAGGCACGGTGCAAAATATTGCCGACGCAAGGAAGTTTGCTGAAAAAGCTGGAGCGAAACTTTTTGTGGATGCGACTCATGGTGCGGGCTGGGTTTCTTTTGAGGTGGAAAAGAGTGGGGCGGATCTGGTGGCCTTGTCTGGGCATCGATTGGGGGGGCCAAAAGGATCGGGGGCGTTATGGATCCGGTCGGGAACGCCATGGGCACCTTTGTTGGAGGGAGGAAGACAGGAGATGGATCGACGGGCGGGGACGGAGAATCTGCCCGCGATTGTGGGATTCGGAGTGGCAGCGGAAGAGTGGAAAAAGAAAGGAGATGATTTTAGAAAAGATGCGGCTCGATCACAGAAAGAGTTGGCGGAAGGGATTCTTAAAAAAGTGCCTAACACAAAGCTTCATGGTCCGGAGCTCGGCCTAAGGAGAAGTCCCAATCATTTGGCGTTCAGTTTTGCGGGACTAGAGGCGGAGAGCTTGGCACTGGTTTTGGATCGGGTGGGTTTGGCTGTGAGAGGAGGGAGCGGATGTGTGACCCGAGAGATGAAGATCCCGCCTGCGATGAGGGCAATTGGGGCGAAGCCTGAGGAGGCTCGGGCATTGATCCTTTTTACGATCGGCATAGGCACCGAATCCAAGTTGATGGCGGATGCTGCCGACCGAGTTGTGGAAGGTGTGAAGAGATTACAGCAAGCCCTCGAGGCTTGATTCGAACACACCGCGAAACGCCTCCTGTTAGCCTTGGTTTTTCTTTCTGTGTTGTCTCCATTGGAGTGCGGGGGTGTTTGTGTCATGATTTAAAAATGAGTACCGAGAAAAATGCGTGGCAGGAGGAGGTGGTGCAGAGATTGCGTGGGGTGAAGTATCCGGGATTTAGTCGGGATATTGTTTCGTTCGGGCTGGTGCAGGATATGGAACTCACGGGAACGGAACTCAAGTTGAAGTTAAAGCTGACGACTCCTGATCCAGCTGTTCCTGAGAAAATTGGGAAAGAGATTCGGGACAGTGTGAAGGGGTATGCGGCTGTAAAGAGCGTGGTCATCGAGACGGAGGTAGCGCCCCCTCAGGCGACTGCTTCCACGGGTCCCCAGGGAATTGAGGGGGTGAGGAAGATTATTGCGGTGGCGAGTGGGAAAGGGGGAGTTGGGAAATCCACGGTGGCGGCGAACTTGGCGGTGAGTCTTGCCAAAAGTGGGCTCAAGGTTGGGCTTTGTGATTGCGATCTTTATGGGCCGAGTCAGGCGTTGATGTTGGGGTGTCGGGAGGGGGTAAGGGTAGAGGAGGGGACAGAGCGGATTGTTCCGGCCAAGTGTCATGGAGTGAAGTTGATGAGCATGGGAATGTTGCTGGGGGATGATAGTCCTGCGGCTTTACGGGGTCCGATGGTGACGAGGTTTACGCAGCAGTTTCTTCGTCAGGTGGTTTGGGGGGATTTGGATGTGTTGGTTC
The DNA here is from genome assembly GCA_945878585.1 of Akkermansia muciniphila. Lineage (GTDB taxonomy): Bacteria > Verrucomicrobiota > Verrucomicrobiia > Methylacidiphilales > Verrucolacustridaceae > Verrucolacustris. Next base: position 59,421 of record CAMDXQ010000001.1, on the reverse strand, counting down.
TCGATCTGCCTCCAGGGACTGGGGATATTCAGCTTACGATTGTGCAAACGGTGGCGTTGGATGGGGCGGTGATTGTGACGACTCCACAGGAGGTGGCGTTGGTGGATGCAAGAAAAGCGATCGCAATGTTCCGAAAGGTAAATGTGACTATTTTAGGAGTAGTGGAGAATATGAGTTACTTTACCGTCCCAGGAACGACACAGAGGCACGAGATCTTTGGGAGTGGAGGAGGGAGGAAGGAAGCGGAGAGACAGAAGGTTCCATTATTAGGGGAGATTCCTCTCGATCCAGAGGCGAGAAAGAGTGGGGATGAAGGGAAGCCGGTTGTCCTGGCCGATTCGACGACTCCGTCCGGCCAAGTTTTCATGGATTTAGCTAAAACGATGGTAAAAGTTTTATTTCCAAATATATCCATATAAGAAGTTTATATTTCTTAACTTCTAAGATTCACACTTGCGGAATATCCTTTTAGGACCAAATTAATGGTATGGATGGTAAGGGCGCCCATAAGTTTTCCTTGGACCCGAAATCGGTATTTCAAAATTCGGCTCTCTATCGGGAGTTTTTGTTGGAGCGGGAAGAGATTTTGAAGCACAAGTGGCATTTGAGCGAACAGGCTGGGCACGACGTGGGTTTTGAGAAGGGTCTGCTCGATTGGATCGTCAAACATCGTGCCGCGTGGCGGGCAAGCCGCGAAAAAGATATCGCAAAGGAAAAAGAGATTTGTTAATTTTTAAATGACGCAAGACGCGTCCTTTAACGGGAACCTGAGAGTTCCTCAAGGAGGCGAAGATGGCAGATAAAGAGCTTATGGATGGGGAGGCGGTACGCCGAGCGGTTCGGCGGATGGCTCATGAATTTTCCGAAAGACATCCTAAAGGGAACATTGCACTTGTAGGGATCCAGACCAGGGGTGTGCCTTTGGCTCATCGGTTAGCCAAAGAGTTTCAGGCGATTGAAGGGGGGACTCCTCTGTCGGTAGGTTCGCTCGATATCAGTTTTCATAGGGATGATTTGGCGAGCAATGTGCCTGTCCCGAAGGGGTCGGAAGTCCTCTTTGATCTAAAAGATAAAACGGTGATATTGGTGGATGATGTTCTTTTTACAGGGAGAACTATCCGTGCGGCCTTGGATGCCTTGTGTGACCTGGGGCGACCTAAGATCATCCAACTGGCCGTTTTAGTCGATCGAGGCCATCGGGAATTGCCCATCCGACCCGATTTTGTAGGCAAGAATCTTCCGACCTCGCCTCAGGAGCGGGTTCGGGTTCGATTGGCGGAGATGGATGGAGAGGATGCGGTAGTTTTGGAGAAGGAGAAAGTATGAGCGGGGTGTGGCAGAAAAAGGATCTTCTCTCCCTGCGGGAGCTAAGTGCCGAGGAGATTGGCCAGGTGTTGTCAACGGCTTCAGTTTTTAAAGAGATTTTGGGGAGACCGATCAAAAAGGTGCCCGCCCTGCAGGGGCGCACGGTGGTGAATCTGTTCATCGAGCCGAGTACGAGGACCAGAATTTCTTTTGAGCTGGCAGCCGTGCGATTGAGCGCAGATGTGGTCTCCTTGGATAAGGAAACGAGCAGTATCCGCAAAGGGGAGACGCTGCAGGATACGGCGAAGAATTTGGAAGCGTTGCAGGCTGGAACGATTGTGATTCGCCATCGATCTGCTGGTGCAGCCCACTTTCTGGCTCAGCGGTTGAAAGCTTCGGTGATCAATGCGGGGGACGGCTCCCATGAACATCCGACCCAGGGTTTGTTGGATACCTTCACGATTCGGGAGCGGTTGGGGAAGATCGAAGGGGTGAAAGTCCTGATCATTGGGGATATTGTTCATAGCCGAGTAGCCCGATCGAACCTCTGGGCGCTGACGAAGCTGGGCGCGAAGGTGAAGTTAGTGGGACCTTCTACATTATTGCCGAAGGAGTTTGCGGAACTGGGGGTGGAGGTGGCGCATCATCTGGATGGTGCGCTCGAGGAGGCGGATGTGATCAATCTTCTTCGAATTCAGCATGAACGGCAGGTTCAGGCTCGGGTTCCATCGATCGGAGAGTATGCCACGCTCTTTGGACTGAATTCGGAAAGATTCAAGCGGTGCAAACCGGGGGTCCTACTGATGCACCCGGGTCCGATTCATCGGGGGGTGGAGATTGCGAGTGAGTTGGCCGACGGGGCTAACTCGGTGATTTTGGACCAGGTCACGAACGGTTTGGCCGTGCGTATGGCGGTTCTTTATCTGGTATCGGGTGGCAAAGGAGTGGGAGGCGATTCATGAACGAGATTCTTCTTCAGGGAGGGTTGGTGGTGGATCCTGTAAGCCAGAGAGAGGCGAAAGGGGATGTGTTGATCCGAGATGGAAAGATTGCTGCAGGAAAGCCCTCCAAGGATGCTGTAGTCATTCAGGTAGACGGTCTGGTTGTCACTCCGGGATTGATCGATCCCCATGTGCATTTGCGGGAGCCGGGTCAATCCGCCAAGGAAACAATCGCCACCGGGACAGCGGCGGCGGTGGCGGGGGGATTCACCTCAGTGATTGCGATGCCGAACACGTCGCCGGTGGCAGACGGACCCAACACAATTGCCTGGATGAAGCAGAGGGCGAGGGAGACTGGGGTGGCGAATGTTTTCCCGACGGGAACTATCTCGATTGGGCAGAAGGGGGAGCAGTTGGCGCCGATTGGATCTTTGAGACAGGCGGGGGTTGTGGCGATTACAGATGACGGGCACTGCATCCAGAGTGCGGAGCTGATGAGAAGAGCTTTGGAGTATGCGCGGATGTTCGATCTTCCTGTGTTGGATCATTGCGAGGACAAGTCGCTTTCGGCCGGCGGGGTGATGAATGAGGGTAAGTGGTCCAGGATTCTGGGTTTGCCGGCGTGGCCTGGGATCGCAGAAGAGGTGATTGTTTCCCGGAACGTTCTCTTGGCGGAGTTGACGGGTGCAAGGGTGGTTTGTCAACACATGAGCACGGCAGGATCGATCCGGATTTTACGGGAAGCGAAGAAGAGGGGAGTGCCGATTGAAGGAGAGGCGTCGCCGCACCATTTGACCCTGACGGACGATCGGGTGGAGGGGTATGATACTTCATTCAAAATGAATCCCCCGTTGCGGACGAAGGCGGATGTGGAGGAACTCAGGCGGGGAGTGGTGGATGGAACGATTCGATTCCTAGCGACGGATCACGCTCCCCACTGCAGTTACGAGAAGGAGGTGGAGTTTGATGAGGCTCCTTTTGGTGTGGTGGGCCTCGAAACGGCTCTCGGGATATACCTGACCGAGTTGGTGCACAGCGGATTGATGCCGTTGCGGGAGGTGGTGGAGAGAATGAGTGCGTTCCCTTCGACTTATTTCGGATTGGGAAGGGGGTCCCTAGCCGTTGGGGCGGTGGCGGATGTCACGGTGATCGATACCGGGCGTGCGTGGACTGTGAAAAAGTCGGAGTTTCGAAGTTTGGGGAAGAATACTCCCTTTGAGGGGCGGGAGTTGAAAGGTCGGGCAGTATTGACAATTGTGGATGGAAAAATTCGGCATGACCTCGACGGGCGAGCGGGACGGTCTTAAAGTTTGCCGGACGATGGAAGGAATATTGGCTTTAGAAGACGGCACGATCCTGCGGGGTCGGGGATTTGGTCATGAGGGATGGGTCGCTGCGGAATTGTGCTTCAACACTTCGATGACGGGGTATGAGGAGATTTTGACTGATCCGAGTTACCGGGGGCAGGTGGTGGCGTTGACTTGTCCTGAGATTGGAAACACGGGGATCAATCCGGAGGATGAGGAGTCGGATCGACCGCAGGTGGCGGGTTTGTTGGTCCGAAGACTGGCCCGGCGGGCGAGCAACTGGCGGGAGAGGGAAAGTTTGGAGGTGTATTTACGAAGGCACAAGGTGCCGGCGTTGGAGGGGGTGGATACGAGGTGCCTGACAAGGAAGTTGCGAACGAAGGGTGCAATGAAGGGGGTTTTGGCAACCGATGGAATGAAGGCGGAGGAGGCGGTACGCCGCGCAAAAGAGTGGCCTGGTTTGGGTGCGAAGGATTATGTGGCGGAGGTGACCTGTGCGAAGTCGTTCGAGTGGGATCCGCAGGGGTTGGATTTTCCCGGCCGGTTGGGAAGTGAGAAAGAGAAGATGCCCGCAGTGCGGCATCGGGTGGCGGCGATCGATTGTGGAATGAAGAGGAATATTTTGCGACAGTTGCGGGCGGAGGGAATTCAGCCGGTTGTTTTTCCTGCGAAGGCCACGGCGGAAGAGATATTAAAAGCGAATGTGGACGGAATCTTCTTATCGAATGGTCCGGGGGATCCTTCGGTTCCGACCTATGTACATCGAACCGTCCGTGAGTTGGTGGGGAAGAAGCCCATTTTTGGAATTTGTCTTGGACACCAGATGTTGGCCCATGCGCTCGGGGGGAAGACGTTTAAGCTGAAGTTCGGTCATCGAGGGGGAAATCAGCCCGTGAAGGATTTGCGTTCAGGCAAGGTTTCGATCACAAGCCAGAACCACGGTTATGCGGTTGATCCGGATTCTCTGCCGAAGGGAAAGGTGGAGGTCACGCATGTGAATTTGAATGATGGAACTTGTGAGGGGATTCAACTCAGCGCGGGAGGGGCTTTCTCAGTTCAGTACCATCCGGAGGCGGCACCGGGGCCGCATGATGCTGGATATTTCTTCCGCCAGTTTGCCGACCTACTGGACGCGGGGAAGAAGAAGGGATAAGTAAAGCGCATGCCGAGGCTTGTCTCCGAGAGTAAAGAGATTCCGCAGATGACGATCGAACTGGTCGGTCCGCGAATGGCCGTTGGGCGGATCGATGGAAATGAAGTTCAGGTCGTGCACGGGAGTATTTCTTCTCGTCATGCGGAGTTAGTTTTGGAAGGGGTGGAGTATCGGGTGCGTGATTTGGAGTCGACGAATGGTACCCGTGTGAATGACGAAAAAATCACGGAAGCTTTGTTGCAGGACCGGGACCGCCTGCAATTCGGGCAGATTCCCTTTCGCTATGAGGGAGCGGTGCCGCGTGCGGCGCTGGCGCTTCCGCAGGCTGGAGCATCGTTTCAAATGGAAATCGGTGTGGAGGAAGGAATTCCTGAAAACTTTCGTAACTTGTCGCCCATCAAGGGGAAAGGGGAATCCGAAAGTCCGATTTGGATTTTAGCGTTGGGGGGCTTGGTGGCGGTTTTGGGTTTGGGTTTCTACGTTTTTCGCATGTTATTCACATCCTGAAAAAATTCTCATTTTTTTTGTAAGAGGGTGTTGACAGGGGGGTTGGGGCGCAGGCATGCTTATCGTTTCCCCTTGGTGTGATTTTCTGTTCGAGTCGCAAGACTTTGTAGCAGTTTTTGTGCCGATGGGAGAACGCCGGGCGAATTCCGGAATTCATTTCGAATTCCATCTCGCCCATGTAGCTCAGTTGGTAGAGCACGTCCTTGGTAAGGACGAGGTCACCGGTTCAAACCCGGTCATGGGCTCGGTCGCGGTGAAACCCCGAGTGGGGACACTGTCGGCGGAGTTCCAATCCGGCGAACGAGGAGATCTGAAACCGCAAGGCAAGGAGATTAGAATTTATGGCGAAAGAGGCATTCAACCGTTCCAAACCCCACGTCAACATCGGCACCATTGGGCACGTTGATCACGGGAAAACAACTTTAACCGCAGCCATCACCACGATCCTTTCAAAGAGCGGTCTGGCAGAAGCCCGTGCCTACGATCAGATCGATAACGCGCCCGAGGAAAAAGAGCGCGGAATTACGATTAACACCTCCCACGTGGAATATGCCACGAACGCTCGGCATTACGCTCACGTGGATTGTCCGGGACACGCCGATTACGTGAAGAACATGATCACGGGTGCCGCCCAGATGGACGGGGCGATTCTGGTGGTCAGCGCGGCTGACGGTCCGATGCCTCAGACCCGCGAGCACATTTTGTTGGCTCGTCAGGTGGGCGTCCCTGCCTTGGTGGTGTTCTTGAACAAGGTGGACATGGTGGACGACAAAGACTTGCTCGAGCTGGTGGAAGTCGAAGTTCGTGAGCTGTTGTCGAAGTATGAATTCCCCGGAGATAAGATTCCGATCATCAAAGGCAGTGCGTTGAAAGCATTGGAATCCGCTGATCCTAAGAGCGACGCCGCCAAATGTATTTTGGAATTGATGGATGCCGTCGATAAGTACATCCCGATCCCTGAGCGTCCGAAGGATCAACCCTTCCTCATGCCTGTGGAAGACGTGTTCAACATCGAAGGTCGTGGAACCGTTGTCACTGGTCGTGTGGAGCGTGGCATTCTCAAGAAGATGGAAGAAGTTGAGATCGTCGGAATCAAGCCGACCGCCAAGACAGTTGTGACGGACGTCGAAATGTTCCGTAAACTCCTCGATACGGCGGAGGCGGGCGACAACGTCGGTCTTCTCCTTCGTGGAACGAAAAAAGAGGATGTGGAGCGGGGTCAGGTCATCGCCAAACCCGGCACCATCAAGCCTCACACCAAGTTTAAGGCGACCGTTTACGTTCTGAGCAAGGACGAAGGTGGCCGTCATACTCCTTTCTTCAACGGTTATCGCCCCCAGTTCTACTTCCGTACCACGGACGTGACGGGTGTGGTGACCTTGAAAGCCGGCGTGGAAATGGTCATGCCCGGAGACAATGTCGACATCGAAGTCGAGCTGATTACCCCAATCGCGATGGAGAAGCAGATCCGCTTCGCCATCCGTGAAGGTGGAAAAACGGTTGGCGCCGGTCGCGTCACCGAAATCGTGGCCTAACCGCCGCGAAACAGACCGGAGGGAAGAACCCGCTTTCGAGCGGGAACTTTCCAGCCGAACGGAAGAGGAGGGCAGTAGCTCAATTGGTAGAGTAGCGGTCTCCAAAACCGTCGGTTGGGGGTTCGAGTCCCTCCTGCCCTGCATCTGAAGTCAGGAGAAAAGAGGATTTGGAAAATATGGAAGCCTGGAAAATCGGAGGAATTTGGTTCGGAACCGTCGCCTTGGGAGTACTTTCCTTGGCGGTTGGTTTCGTGCTTTTTCAGTTCCGGGCCAAGATTTCTAAATTCGTGGGTGAAGTGAAGGGCGAATTGGTGAAGTGCTCTTGGCCTTGGGATCCGACCGAGCCCGGGATAAGGAAATACCGGGAGCTCATCGATAGCACGACGGTTGTGGCGCTGACCACTTTGGTTCTCGCCGCCTATACCTCGGGATTCGATTTTCTTATTAGCCGCGTGGTGGGCTGGTTGGTGAGGTTTTAAGTGATGAACGAAGTTGCTAATCTCCCCTCGGAAGCGCGTTGGTTTGCAGTTCATGTCCTTTCCGGACAGGAAACGAACGTGAAGCGGCATATGATGAGTCGGATCAAGACGGAAGAGCTTGGGGAAGTGGTGCAGGAAGTGATCATCCCGACAGAGCGCATTTCAGAGATCAAGAGGGGTAAGAAAGTAGAAACGGAGCGCAAACTTTATCCCGGATATATTTTTGTGAAGATGGAGTTGTACGACGCTGAGAAAAAGCTCCATGAGGTGCCTTGGTATTTCGTGAAAGAAACACCCGGTGTTCTTGGATTTGCTGATGGGGATCGCCCGACGCCGATGAAGCCGGATGAAGTAGAGGGGATGCTGAGCCAGATCCGTGAGAAGGAAGAGAAGATCACGCCGAAGATTATTTTTGCAGTCGGGGATCGCGTGAAGGTGGGGGATGGTCCGTTCCAGAGCCAAGAAGGGGTGGTGGAAGAGGTGGATACGGAAAGGGGACGGGTGCGGGTGGCGGTTTCAATTTTCGGACGTTCGACTCCCGTGGAGTTGGAATATTGGCAGGTAGAAAGGAACTAGGATTTTATGGCGAAAGAAATCACAGGGATTATCCGTTTGCAGATTCCCGCCGGTGCGGCGAATCCGGCACCTCCAGTAGGCCCCGCTCTTGGACAACAGGGGGTCAACATCATGGCTTTTTGCAAAGAGTTCAATGCGCGTACGGCCAAGGAAGCGGGGAATATTTTCCCAGTCGTAATCACTGTTTATAAAGACAAAACTTTTACCTTTATCACCAAGAGCCCACCGGCTTCCGTTCTTTTAAAGAAGGCAGCCAACTTGGCGTCAGGCTCGAAGGAACCCAACCGGCTCAAGGTGGGCAAAGTCACCAAGAAACAGGTGATGGATATTGTGAAGATTAAGAGAAACGACCTCAACGCGGCCTCGGATGAAGCCGCCTTCCGGACGATTGCCGGAACGGCCCGTCAGATGGGGTTGGAGATCGCAGACTAAGGAGATTGGAATATGGCCAAGAAACCAAGTCGCCGATACACAGAAGCCAGCAAGTTGCTGGAACCGAAAAAGCGCTACAGCGTGACCGATGCTGTTTCGATTTTGAAGAAGATGCCTGCTGGGAAGAGCAAGGGTAACCCCAGTGTGGACTTATCCTTTCATCTTGGGGTGGATCCCAAGCAGAGCGATCAGGTGGTTCGTGGAACCGTCAGCTTACCCCATGGTTCGGGCAAGAACGTCCGAGTGATTGTCTTTGCACAGGGAGCGGCGGCTGAAGCAGCCAAAGGAGCCGGAGCTGTTGCTGTTGGATACGCAGATTTGATCAAGAAGGTGCAGGAAGGATGGGCAGATTTCGACGTCGCGGTCGCCACACCGGATGCGATGATTGAAGTTCGTAAATTGGGAAAAGTACTCGGACCTCGTGGCTTGATGCCGAATCCGAAGACCGGGACGGTCACAGAAGATACGGCTAAAGCGGTCAAGGAGTGTCAGGCAGGCCGGGTAGAATTCAAAATCGATAAGGGATCCAATCTGCATGTGAGTTGCGGGAAGTTGAGTTTTGAAGGCAAAGCGTTGGGTGAAAATGTGAACGCGGTGATCGAATCGGTTTCCCGGGCTCGTCCGGCCGGTGCGAAGGGCAAGTATCTTCAAAATTGCGTCCTCTCGGCGACATTTTCCCCAGGCATTCCGTTGGCAGTCGCGGAAGCGGCGGCAGGTTCGGAAGATTGATCAAGGAGATTTATGAAAGAAGAAAAAGCATTAGTCATTGATACGATTCGGGAGTGGGTGAACTCATCCCCTTATTTGATCGTGCTGGATTACACGGGGATGAAGGTTTCGGAATTTTCCGAGCTACGGGGACGTCTTCGTAAGGTGGGTGCGGCGGTCAAGGTTGTGAAGAACACCCTGTTCAAACGCGCGATCGGCGAAGAGGTTTTGGCTGGATTGGGTAAAGATCTAACCGGTCAGACTGCGATTGTCTCCGGAGGAAAAGATGCACCCGCGGCCGCCAAGGTGATCAAGTCTTTCAAGGCTGAATTCACGCGTCCAAATCTCCGTTCCGGACTGATGGATGGAAAAGTCCTGGGAGTGAGCGAGATTGTTATGTTGGCCGATCTGCCCTCGGCAGAAGTTCTGCGGGCTCGTCTTTTGGGTGCAATTTCTGCACCGGCTTCGACCTTGGCCCGCCTTTTGGCGGAACCCGGGGCTCGTTTGGCGCGGGTGCTGAAGAGCAAATCGGAGGCGGCCCCGGCGGCGGGAGCCTAAAAATGTACATGAAAGGCAATAACCTTGTGTTAGCCCGGGAGCCTTTCCGGGATAATTTGATCACGGGTGTGATCGGCTAACCAGGAGAAACATTAACACTCCGGTCCTTTCTACGAAAGGGCAGGGGAAGGAGAAACAAAATGGCAGTAAATCTGGAAGATGTGGTAACGACGTTGAGCGGCCTGACCGTTCTCGAAGCGTCTGAACTGGTGAAAAAGCTGGAAGACAAGTGGGGCGTGAGCGCAGCAGCTCCCGTAGCCGTCGCGGCAGCGGGTGGTGCAGCGGCAGGCGGTGCTGCTCCAGCGGAAGAGAAAACGACTTTTGAAGTTGTCCTAAAGGACGCAGGTGCCAACAAGATTGGCGTCATTAAGGAAGTTCGCACCGTAGTCCCCGGACTCGGATTAGCGGATGCCAAAGCCCTTGTGGAAGGTGCGCCGAAGACCATTAAGGAAGGCGCAACGAAGGATGAGGCTGCCGAGATTAAGAAGAAGCTCGAAGCCGCTGGTGCAAAAGTAGAAGTCAAATAAACCAACCCCCGGGAAACCGGGACAAGGAGTACGCAGCATGTCGAAATCGACCAAAGTCGAGCGGGTAAATTTCGGGCGGTTGCCCGAAACGGTGGAGATGCCGAACCTCATGGAGGTTCAGTTGGACTCCTACCGCGCCTTCCTCCAAGAGGGCACCAACCCGAAGCAGCGGAAGAGTGATGTCGGCCTTCAGGCCGTCTTCCGTGAAGTCTTCCCGATCGAGTCTTACGACGAGAAGATCAAACTCGACTTTAGTCATTACGAGCTTGGGAAGGCCAAAAATGGCCCGATCGAGTGTCTGCGGGAAGGCGCGACCTATGCGGCCCCTCTTTACGTTACCTTCGTTTTGCATAACGACGGTTCGACGATTGAAGAGAGGGTTTACATGGGCGAGCTCCCCTTGATGACCAAGCAGGGCACCTTTGTGGTGAACGGAGCGGAGAGGGTGATCGTCAGCCAGCTCCACCGGTCCCCAGGTATCTGTTTTGAGTCGAGTGTGCATGCCAACGGAAAGTTGCTGCACAGCTACCGGATCATTCCAGATCGGGGCTCTTGGTTGGAGGTCTCTTACGATACTTCGGACCTGCTCTACGTTCATTTAGACCGCCGGAAACGGCGCCGTAAATTCCTGCTGACGACTCTTCTACGTGCTTTGGATTACAGCACCGACGAGGAAATTATCTCGCTCTTTTATCGGATCGAGAATCTGAAGCTATCCGAAGATTTGGAAGAGAATGAGCTTAGCCAGAAGGTGTTGATCAAAGAGGTTCGTGATACAGCCAATGCCGATTTGGTGGTGGCGCGTGCGTTTGAACCTTTGACCAAGGGAGTGGTTCGTCAACTCCTCGACCTAGGTCTGAAGAGTGCCGAAGTCGTAGATATCCGCGTGGACGACACCATCCTGAAATGTTTGAAGAAGGATCCCACCAAGGATACCGAGGGTGCCTTGAAGGAAATTTACCGGCGGTTACGCCCTGGCGATCCACCCACGGTGACGAACGCAAAGGCGTTGTTGAAGAGGCTCTTTTTCGATCCGAAACGCTACGACATCGGACGAGTGGGTCGGCACAAATTGAACCAGAAGCTTGGTTTGGAAACCGATCTTTTGACTCGGATCCTGACCCGGGAAGACGTGGTTGCTGCAACCAGCTATCTGATCAACCTCCGTTTGGGTGAGGGGACCACCGATGATATTGATCATTTGGGAAGTCGCCGTGTCAGAACTGTCGGAGAACTTCTGTCCAATCAGTGCCGTACCGGTCTGAGCCGGACAGAACGCTTGGTCAAAGAGCGGATGACCTTGTTCGATGTGAATACGGAAGGAATGACGCCTCAGAAGTTGATCAATCCGAAAGCTCTTTCTGCCATGATTCGGGATTTCTTTGGTCGCAGTCAGCTGTCTCAGTTGATGGATCAGACGAATCCTTTGAGCGAAATGACTCACAAGAGGCGGTTATCTGCCCTTGGACCAGGGGGATTGAGCCGGGAACGTGCGGGCTTTGAAGTCCGAGACGTGCATCCTTCTCACTACGGTCGGATTTGTCCGATTGAAACTCCGGAAGGTCCGAACATCGGACTGATCTCGAGTCTTTCGACATTCGGAAAAATCAATGAGTTTGGCTTTATCGAGACCCCCTACCGCAAGGTAGAGAATGGTCGCGTGAAGGCTGAGTTCGATTTCCTCACCGCAGATCAGGAGGAAAACTTCATCGTTGCCCAGGCGAACACCGCTGTGGATGGCCATGGAAAGTTCACCTCCCCGAGAGTTTCTGTGCGATATCGTGGAGAGTTCCTGGAAGTCGAGCCGGACAAGGTTCACTACATGGACGTTTCCCCAAAGCAGCTGGTTTCTGTCGCGGCTTCCTTGATTCCATTCTTGGAGCACGACGACGCGAACCGAGCCCTGATGGGTTCGAACATGCAGCGCCAAGGCGTCCCCTTGCTGATTTCCGAAGCTCCCGTTGTCGGAACAGGCATGGAAGCCAAGGTAGCCCGTGATTCCCACGCCATGATTCTGAGCGAAGGTCCCGGCAAAGTGGCCTCGGTCACCGCTCGGCAGGTGATTGTCACAGAGGACGGAGAAGCCCCTGAAAACCGTAAACGGATGAAGACGGATGCGGAGAAGGGAATCTATGTGTACGACCTCCTCAAGTTCATGCGTTCCAACAACGGAACTTGTGTGAACCAGCGCCCCGTGGTGAAGGTGGGTCAGCGTGTGACCAAAGGAATGGTCATTGCAGACGGACCTTGCACCGATCAGGGCGAATTGGCCCTGGGGCGGAATGTGGTGGTCGCATTCATGCCGTGGCACGGATACAACTTCGAAGACGCTATTCTTTTGAGTCAGCGGTTGGTCAAGGAAGACGTCTACACCAGCATCCATATCGAGGAGTTCGAAATTTCTGCTCGGGACACCAAGCTTGGACCCGAGGAAATTACTCGCGATATCCCGAATGTCGGAGACGAAGCTCTCAAGAACCTCGGACCGGATGGCGTGGTTCGAATCGGAGCTGAAGTCAAAGCAGGTGATATCTTAGTCGGAAAAATCACTCCGAAGAGTGAGACGGAGTTGGCGCCAGAAGAGCGACTCCTTCGTGCGATCTTCGGTGAAAAAGCCGCAGATGTGAAAGACAGCTCCTTGGTCGTTTCATCGGGTTCCGCTGGAATCGTGATGGATGTGAAGACTACGGGTGGCGCCTTGAAGAAAGACGTCATCAAGCTGGCTCCTGGTGAGGCGAAACGCCACGCCAAGGGAGTGGACGACAAGTACGTCAAGAAGCATGCGGAGATGAAGGAAGAGCTAACTCAGGCTCTTTCGAATATCCTGCTCAACGAGAAGATACCGTTGGACGTGGTGAATGCGGAGACAGGGGAAATCATCATCCCTGCCAACCGTAAAATCACCAAAACGTTGCTTCGCAAGATTGCCGACGTCTACAACCACATCGAAATCGATCCGAGTCCGATCCGGATTAAAATCCGCGAGATCATCTCGAGCTACGAACAGAAGTTTAACCAGCTCTCCAATGAGAAAGACATGGAGATGGAGAGGCTGGAGTCCGGAGAAGACATCGATCCCGGAATCATTAAACAGGTGAAGGTTTATGTGGCGGCCAAGCGCAAAATCTCTGTCGGAGATAAGATGGCCGGACGTCACGGAAACAAGGGCGTTGTGGCCCGCATTGTTCCTGAAGAGGACATGCCGTTTCTTCCGGATGGAACTCCTGTGGATATCATCCTGAATCCGCTGGGCGTGCCTTCCCGTATGAACGTTGGACAGGTTTTGGAAACCCATTTGGGAATCGCAGCGAAGGCGCTCGGTTTCAACGTGGCGACTCCTGTGTTCGACGGAATTAACGAAACGAAGATCCGAGAGTTCCTCAAGAAAGCTCATTTGGATGAGGATGGAAAATCCACCCTGATCGACGGGCGAACCGGTGAAGCATTCGACCAACGAGTTGTCGTGGGCTTGATCTATATGCTCAAGTTGCACCACTTGGTGGCTGATAAGATTCACGCCCGAGCGGTCGGACCGTACTCTCTCGTCACTCAGCAACCGCTGGGTGGTAAGGCGCAGTATGGTGGTCAACGATACGGAGAAATGGAAGTGTGGGCGATGGAAGCCTATGGGGCTGCCTATACCCTCCAGGAGCTCCTGACCGTGAAATCAGACGACGTCGCTGGAAGAACTCGGATTTACGAGAGCATTGTCAAAGGTGACAACTCTCTCGAGGCCGGGACTCCTGAATCGTTCAACGTCTTGATCAAGGAAATGCAAAGCTTGTGTTTGGACATCAAGGTGGGTGAACGCAGTCGCGTCGTTGATGAAGATCTGCAGAAACCCGATATCCTTGTCGCAACGGTCTAACCTAACCCCAGAATAAAAAAACATCCCATGAACCAACAGACCCAATCGGCCCGTGAAATCCTCGGAATGGAGAGAAGTGTCGGTTTCGACGAAGTTAGTATTACGGTAGCTTCGCCTGAATCGATTCTCTCCTGGAGCCGCGGAGAAACAAAAAATCCTGAAACGATCAACTACCGGACCTTCAAGCCGGAAAAAGGTGGATTGTTTTGCGAGCGGATTTTCGGGCCGACTAAGGATTACGAGTGTTCATGCGGGAAATATAAGCGGATCAAGTTTAAAGGGGTGATTTGTGATCGTTGCGGTGTCGAGGTTACCCTCGCACGTGTTCGCCGTGAGCGGATGGGGCATATCGAGTTGGCTGTACCGGTCAGTCACATCTGGTTCTACAAATGTATGCCGAGCCGGTTGGGCTTGATGATGGACATGACGGCAAGGGATCTGGAGCGGGTGATCTATTATGAGGATTACCTCGTGATTGATGAAGGGAAGACCCCTTTGAAGCCCAAGCAGTTGCTGACAGAAACTGAATATCGTGAAGCTCAAGAGCAGTTCGGTGACTCTTTTGTTGCTAAGATGGGCGCGGAAGCCATCCGTGATGTCTTTAAGAAAATCGATCTCGATGAGCTGGTGACAGAACTGGAACAACAACTTGAGACGACAAAGAGCAAACAAACCCGTAAGAAGGTTGCCAAGCGTTTGAAGCTCGTTCAGGGGTTCCTCAATGCGGGTTCCCGTCCTGAGTGGATGATTTTGGAAATCTTGCCTGTGATCCCTCCGGATCTACGGCCCTTGGTTCCGTTGGAAGGTGGGCGTTTTGCGACATCGGATTTGAATGATCTATATCGCCGGGTGATCAATCGTAACAATCGGTTGCGAAATCTTCTCCAGTTGAAGACCCCAGAAGTAATTATCCGTAACGAAAAGCGGATGTTACAGGAGTCGGTTGATGCCTTGATGGATAATGGCCGTCACGGTCGTGCAGTCACAGGGGCCGGAAACCGCCCTCTGAAATCCTTGTCCGACATGTTGAAGGGAAAGACCGGACGTTTCCGGATGAACCTTTTGGGCAAACGAGTCGACTACTCTGGACGTTCCGTCATCGTTATCGGTCCCGAACTCAAGCTGAACGAGTGCGGCTTGCCGAAGAAGATGGCTTTGGTCTTGTTCGAACCGTTTATCATCCGCCGTCTAAAAGAACTTGGCCAAGTGCATACCGTCCGGTCCGCCAAGAAAATGATCGAACGGAAAGAGGCGATTGTGTGGGACACCTTGGACGAAGTGACTCGGGAACATCCGGTTCTCTTGAATCGTGCTCCAACGTTGCATCGCTTGTCGGTTCAAGCCTTTGAGCCGAAGTTGATCGAAGGAGACGCCATTCGAATTCATCCGTTGGTTTGTACTGCTTACAATGCGGACTTCGACGGTGACCAAATGGCGGTACACATTCCTCTGAGCGTGGAAGCTCAGTTGGAAGCCAGGCTTCTCATGTTGGCCCCGAACAATATTTTCGGGCCGAGCAATGGACGCCCGATTACAACTCCAAGCCAAGACATCACCTTGGGTTGCTACTACATTTCACAAAACCCTTTGCGCACGCAGGAAAAAGGGGACAAGACCAAGAAGCGTCTCACCGCATTTTCTACTGCGGACGAGGTGGACTTTGCGATCAGCGAAAAGAGCATCAAGACCCACGATTGGATTCTGTTTAAGAATCCGGATTTCGGGTTAGAGACCGTCTTTGGTGATGCTTCGAAAAAATTCATCGAAACGACCCCTGGTCGGGTGGAGTTCAATAGCATCTGGCCAAAGGAACTGGGCTTTATCAACAAAGCCGCAGGGAAAAAGCAGTTGGGGGAAATCATTCTCCGCTGTTACGAGAAGTGCGGTCATGCGGCCACAGTCGTTTGTCTCGATAAGTTGAAGGATTTGGGTTTCAAATCGGCCACCCGTGCAGGTGTTTCGATTGGAATCAACGACATGATCATTCCGGAAGAAAAACCGGCGGTGATCGAGAAGGCTCGTGGTTCCGTAGGCCAGGTGGAAAAGCAGTACCGAATGGGAGCAATCACGGATGGAGAGCGTTACAACAAGATCGTCGACATCTGGACGCAGGCCACAGAAGAAATTTCCTCTGCGATGTATCGTACCCTGGAGCACAACGAAGGACGCAAGGACTTCAACCCCGTGTATTTGATGGTCGATTCTGGTGCTCGAGGAAATCGGAATCAGGTTCGCCAGTTGGCTGGAATGCGCGGTTTGATGGCGAAGCCGTCAGGTGAAATCATTGAGCGTCCGATTACGGCAAGCTTCCGAGAAGGTCTTTCCGTATTGGAATACTTCATTAGTACCCACGGAGCTCGCAAAGGTTTGGCAGACACCGCCCTTAAGACGGCCGATTCGGGTTACATGACCCGTAAGTTGTGCGACGTTGCGATGGACATCATCGTGCGTGAGCAAGATTGCGGCACCGATCGTGGAATCTGGGTCAAAGCTATCATGGAAGGGGACGACGAGATCGTCCGTCTTCGTGATCGGATTTATGGTCGCGTAAGTTGCGATGATATCGTGGATCCTGTGAGCAAGAAGAAAGTTGTTGCTGCAGGCGAAATGATTACGGAAAAAGCTGCTGCCGCGATTGAAGATTTAGGGCAGGAGAGAGTGAAAATCCGCTCTGCACTGACCTGTGAAACGAAGCGGGGAGTTTGTATCTCCTGCTACGGACTGAATTTGGCGACGAACCAGGAAGCTAAGCTTGGGGAAGCGGTGGGAATCATCGCGGCCCAGAGCATTGGCGAACCCGGAACTCAGCTGACCATGCGGACCTTCCACATCGGTGGAACAGCATCCCAGGTGTTTAAACAGCCTCAGATCAAGGCGAAGAATGATGGAACCGTTCAGTATAGCGATTTGAAGACGGTCAAAGCCCTCGAGGGACATGACATTGTTCTGAACAAGAACGGCTTTATCAGTGTGCACGCAGCGGACGGACGTGAACTCGAACGTTACCCGGTTGTGATCGGGTCGATGATCTCCGTTCCTGAGGGTGGCAAGGTGAAGAAGGGGCAGAGTTTCGTCCAGTGGGATCCTTACAATATTTCCATTCTGACTGAGAAAGCCGGACGGGTGGAGTTCAAGGATATCTTGGAAGGAGTGACGATGAAGAAGGAGGTCGACGAGACAACGAAGTCTGTCGGCACCGTGATCATCGAGCACAAGGAGGATCTCCATCCCCAGATCGCGATTGTGGACGCCGCTGGTGCCGTTGTGGCTGCCTACAGCATTCCTGCCGGAGCTCACATTGAAGTGAAGGATGGCGAGAAGGTTCAGGCCGGACAACGTATGGCAAAGACACCTCGAAAGGTGACAAAGACTAAGGACATCACCGGTGGTCTTCCTCGTGTGGCCGAGCTTTTCGAAGCCCGCCGACCCAAAGATGCGGCAGAAATTGCCAAGATCGATGGAGTGGTAGATCTACAGGGCAACTTGCGTGGAAAAAAGAAATTGGTCATCAAAGATCCTGAAACGAACACTGAAGAGGAGCATTTGATTCCTCTCTCGAAACACTTGATCGTCTACAAGGGCGACACGGTGAAGAAGGGGCAACAGTTGACGGAAGGACCTGTGGTGCCGCATGAAATTCTTGAAGTTTGTGGACCACAGGAGCTGCAGGAGTATTTGGTGAACGAAGTGCAAGAGGTCTATCGCCTGCAAGGGGTGGAGATCAATGACAAGCACATCGAGATCATTGTCCGCCAGATGCTCCGCAAGGTGAAAATCACTGAGCCAGGAGATACGCAGTTCCTTTGGGGTGAACAGATCGAGAAGACTACCTTCGAAGAGGTGAATCGTGCGATCGAACAGAAGGGGGGAAAGCCGGCCGAAGCGACACCCGTCCTTCTGGGGATCACGAAAGCCTCCTTGGAGACAGAAAGCTTTATCTCCGCTGCATCCTTCCAAGACACGACGCGAATTCTTACGGACGCATCGACCTTGGGCAAAGTGGACAAGCTTCTTGGATTCAAAGAAAATGTGATTATGGGTCATTTGATTCCGGCTGGAACCGGTTTCAGTGCCTATCGTAAGATTAAGCTTCTGCATCTCGGTGAACCTGTTGGAGATGCACTGGTCAGCACGCAGCCGGAAGAGGAGAGGGCCCGCAAGGTCGCTCTGGATATTCCCGCAGCGTTGGCCAGCTAGAGCGAAAATCTTTTCGAAATCACTTGCCGACAAAGGTTTTTTTCGGCAGAATTTGAATTTCCGCTGTCATCCGACCGGGGCCTGAAAAGGTTAACCAGTTAGGTTTTGCGGCATGCGACGGTTCGCTTGAATCGTCCTCCATGCGTGCGCTTTTGAGCGCTTCATGGGCCCTTTCCGGGGTGTCGTCGAGCTAAGGTAAGCAGGGGAAAGAGGACATCGACGACATATGCCGACGATTAATCAGCTAGTGAGAATGGGTCGTTCCGCCGTAAACCGGGGAACGAAATCTCCTGCCTTGCACGGCTGTCCTCAGCGTCGTGGCGTTTGTCTGCAGGTGATGACTCGTACTCCGAAAAAGCCGAATTCGGCTTTGCGTAAGGTTGCCAAGGTACGTCTTTCGAACGGGGAAGAAGTGATCGCATATATTCCTGGGGAAAATCATAATTTGCAGGAGCACTCGATTGTTTTGATTCGTGGAGGCCGTGTGAAGGATTTGCCGGGTGTTCGTTATCATATCGTCCGTGGAACTTTGGACGCTCTAGGTGCCGCTGGTCCCAGCAACTCGAACAAACTTTCCCGTCTTGTTTCCCGCAGTAAGTACGGTGTGAAGAGACCCAAAGGTGGTGGCAAGGCCGCAGCAGAAGCCAAGCCTGCCAAAGCGTAAAGGAAACTGAACCATGTCCCGTCGTCGCCGCCATATTTCACGCAAAACTGTTGCTGACCCCGTATTTGAGAGCCTTCTCGTCGGAAGGATGATCGGATACATCTTGAAACAGGGGAAATTGTCTACAGCCAGTCGCTTGGTCTACAACGCGATTGAGCGTGCGAATGAAGGGGGATCGGGCGGAGATCCTTTGGCCGTTGTGCAAAAGGCGGTGGAAAATGTAAAACCTCGCTTGGAAGTGAAATCTCGTCGAGTGGGTGGGGCGACTTATCAGGTTCCTGTGGAAACCACCCCAGAACGGCAACTGTCCTTGGCCTTGCGTTGGATCGTTGAATTGGCAAATAAACGCAAAGGGGTCGCGTTTGAAAAGGCTTTAGCTCAGGAGATTCGTGATGCGGCAACCGGACAAGGCAATGCCGTGAAAAAGCGGGATGAAACGCATCGGATGGCGCAAGCCAACCGCGCCTTTGCTCATTTGCGCTGGTAAGGAACGATTATGGCCGCCCCCGTTAATTCTGCCCGGAGCTATTCTCTCGAGAGGACAAGGAATATCGGGATCTGTGCTCACATCGATGCGGGGAAAACCACGTTGACGGAACGGGTTTTGTTCTACACGGGCAGTATTCATAAGATGGGGGAAGTACACGAAGGCACGACGGTGACCGATTGGATGGAGCAGGAGCGGGAGCGCGGGATCACGATCACTTCGGCCGCCACGACATGCTTTTGGCCTGTGAAGGAAGAAGCTGGTCTCGTTAAGTCTTTCGAAAAAACGAAAAATCGAATCAACATCATTGATACTCCCGGACACGTGGATTTCACGGCCGAAGTGGAACGTTCTCTTCGGGTTTTGGACGGAGCCATTGCCGTGTTTTGTGGTGTGGCTGGGGTTCAGCCTCAGAGCGAAACGGTTTGGCGCCAGGCAAACAAGTACGGGGTGCCTCGGATTGCTTTCGTGAACAAAATGGATCGGACAGGAGCTGATTTCGAAAAAGCGCTTTCCGAAATGAAAACGAAGTTGGGTGCGAATGCATGGCCGATTCTCATTCCACTAGGGAAAGAAGATCATCTCCAAGGTCAGATCGACGTGATCAACCAAAAGGCGCTTATTTATTCCGACAGCAAGGATCTGGGGTCGACCTACAAGATCGAAGAGATTCCTGCTGACTGGAAGGAGATCGCGAA
Organism: Akkermansia muciniphila; assembly: GCA_945878585.1. Classification (GTDB taxonomy): domain Bacteria; phylum Verrucomicrobiota; class Verrucomicrobiia; order Methylacidiphilales; family Verrucolacustridaceae; genus Verrucolacustris. Next base: position 39,479 of record CAMDXQ010000001.1, on the reverse strand, counting down.
GAAGAGGCTGGATGAGTTAATTGAGGCAATTGCCGATGTGGATGAAGAGGTCGGAAATATGTTTCTTGAGGAAAAAAAGCCCACGACGAAGCAGTTGAAGGAAGCAATTCGTCGCGTTACCTGTGCGAATAAATTCGTTCCCGTGGTCGGTGGATCGGCTTTCAAAAACAAGGGTGTTCAATCGTTGGTGGATGCAGTCATTGAGTATCTCCCGAGCCCGATTGATATTCCTCCTGCCGTCGGTCACAGCACCGAAAATCCCGAAGAACGGATCCCTGTGAAAGTGGATGATAATGAGAAGTTCTGCTCCCTCGCGTTCAAGCTTTGGACCGATCCTTTCGTAGGGAAGTTGATCTTTTTCCGCGTTTATGCAGGCAAGTTGAGCAAGGGAGAGTTCATTTACAATTCACGCACTGGGAAACGGGAGCGCGTTAGCCGACTGATCCAGATCCAAGCTGATAAGCGGGAAGATATCGATACGGTATTTGCAGGTGATATTGCCGCGACGGTGGGGTTGAAGGATATCGCGACAGGGGACACCTTGCGGAACGAAGATTTGGAGATCACGTTGGAACCGCCGAGTTTCCCAGAGCCGGTTATCTCGATGGCTGTGGAACCCAAAACCAAGGGGGACCGGGAAAAGATGGGCGAAGCCCTTCAGCGACTATCCGAAGAGGATCCTACCTTCCAAGTGCAAAGCAACGAAGAGACTGGTCAGACCATCATCAAGGGGATGGGAGAGCTTCATTTGGAAATTATTTGCGACCGCTTGAAGCGCGAGTTTAGCGTCGAGACAAATTCGGGCGCACCGCAGATTGCCTACCGCGAGACGATTACGAAGAGCTCGGGTGGCGAAGGCAAGTTGATCAAGCAGTCCGGTGGTCGTGGGCAGTATGGACACGTGATTTTGCAGGTGGAACCGCAAGAACGCGGGAAGGGCATCGTTGTCGACAACAAGGTGACCGGCGGAAATATTCCGAAGGAGTACATCCCAGCGGTAAAGAAGGGTGTGCAAGAGGCGTTGTTGAATGGCGTTCTGCATGGCTCTCCTGTGATCGACATGAAGATCGAGATCATGGACGGTTCTTATCACGAGGTGGATTCAAACGAACTTGCATTTAAAATGGCCGCTATTTTCGCCGTCAAGGATGCTATGCAGAAAGCCGGACCAATTCTGCTCGAGCCAATTATGTCGGTGGAGTGTTCGACCCCAGACGAGTACCAGGGAGATATCCTTGGCGATATCAATCGTCGTCGCGGAAAAATCATGAATGTGGACTCGAAAAATCTGACCTCGGTCGTAAAGGCGGAAGTGCCGTTGGCGGAAATGTTTGGTTATGTGAATACGATTCGTTCCCTTTCCCGTGGCCGGGCGGCTTACTCCATGGAGCCGTCTCACTTTGAACAGGTCCCAGCGAGCGTTCTCGCACAGGTCACCCAACAAAAGAAAGGCTAACCCATGGCCACCACAAGAATCCGCATCCGTCTTAAATCGTTTGATTTCCGCTTGCTCGACAAAGCAGCAGGGGAGATTTCCGAAACCGCTTCCCGCACTGGATCCCGTGTGGCTGGACCCATCCCGCTTCCCACGAAGATCGAGCGGTATACGGTGAATCGCTCTCCTCATTGCGACAAGAAGAGCATGGATCAATTTGAAATCCGCACCCACAAACGGCTTTTGGATATTCTCGAGCCATCCGGCAAAACGGTGGACGAGCTTAAAAAACTGAACCTCCCAGCCGGGGTGGATATCACGATCAAGATTTAATAGGAGTACCTGAAGATGATTGAGCGTTTTGGCATGATCGGGAAAAAAGTGGGCATGACCCGGATCTATGATGATCAGGGGTTGGCTACTGCAGTGACAGTCATTTCAGCTGAGCCCAACACCGTTTATGAGTTGCGGACTCCTGAGAAGAACAGAGTGAAAGCTGTAGTTTTAGGAACGGGAGAGCGCAAGGCCTCCAGAACAAATAAGCCCCAGCGGGTTGCTTTTGAAAAGACTGGCCGCAAGAACCCTCTGTTTTTGAGGCAGTTCCGTGCAGCTCCTGCTGATCTTGCTGTTGGATCTGAAGTTGCAGTGACCCGTTTTAAAGCCGGACAACTCGTCGATGTTTACGGCCTTTCCAAGGGGAAGGGCTTTCATGGGGTCATGCGGAAGCACAATTTTTCGGGCCAAGCAGACGCTCACGGTTCGACAACTCACCGTCGAAACGGTGCGATCGGTTGCCGTTCGACTCCGGGACGTGTTTATAAGAATGCTGGGATGCCTGGTCATCTCGGTTTGGACAACTGCACGATTCAGAATCTGAAGGTGATGCAGGTCCGCGAAGGGGAGAAGTTGCTTTTGGTTCGCGGTGCGATCCCGGGTGCCAACGGTAGCGTGGTGATTGTTCGGGACGCGAAAAAAGTGGCGGTAAAGGCGTAATTTTATGGCTCAAGCTAAAGCGATTAATTTAAGTGCCGCTGAAAAAGCCTTGGGAGTTGAGCTCTTCAAGAATCGTAGGGCGAGTCAGGCCTTGCATGAAGCTGTGACGGCCTATCGCGCAGCACGCCGCTCGGGCACCCATTCAACGAAGACAAAGGGGACTGTGGATTTGTCCGGAGCGAAACCTTGGAATCAGAAGGGTACAGGACGTGCCCGTGCTGGATATAAAGCTTCCCCAGTGTGGCGGGGTGGAGGAGTTGCCTTTGGTCCTCATCCGCGAAGCTACCGTAAAGATATTCCTAAAACCGTTTTAAGAACTGCCTTACGGCGAGCCATTAGTGATTTGGCGACTCAGGGTAAATTACACAGTGGTACGGCGCCCGCATTGAAAGCAGCGAAAACGAAAGATTTGATCGCTTGGTTGAAAGATGCGGGACTTCCGCTCTCCGTGCTTTTGATTTTGGGTAAACCTGAAGCAACCCTTTTGCGCGCCGCCAACAACCTAAGCGAAGTGGACGTTCGGCCGGCTCGGGAAGTAAATGCGGAAGATCTCCTTCGTCGTCGGATGGTTTGGGTTTCTGAAGAGGCTTGGAAAGAGCTCGGAACCCGCCTGAACGTTAAGGCGAAAGAAGGGCAAGCATCATGAGACAGCCGACTGAAGTGATTTATCGTCCGCGGATTTCCGAAAAGGGCAGCCGACTGGCCACAGCTCACAATCAGTACCTTTTCGAGGTGGCTCCTGATGCCACCAAGCTTGAAATCCGTCAGGCGATCACCGCACTTTTCGGTAAAAAAGTTCTTCGGGTAAACACCATGCGACGGGCCGGTAAATCCAGGCGTTCTCGCCGTGGTGAGCCCGGCCGCACCAACCACAGCAAACGAGCTATCATCACTCTGGCCGAAGGTCAGAAGATCGAGCTCGCCTAGGAACCACGACCATGGCCCTTAAAGAATTTCGTCCTTTGACACCATCGTTGCGATTTACGCAACTTCATGATTTCTCTGAATTGACCCCGGGCTCAGCGCCGGAGAGAAGCTTGATGGAGATCAAACGTCGCACGGGCGGACGGAATGCTCATGGTCGCACCACTTCTCGCCATCGCGGTGGTGGACATAAGAAACAGTTTCGAATCATTGAGTGGAATCGTCGTAAGAGGACAAAGGCCGGAAAAGTGATCGGGATTCAATATGATCCAAACCGTTCGGCCCGCATCGCCCTCATCGATTACGGATCAAAGGAAAAAGCTTATATTTTGGCTCCCGAAGGATTGAAGGTGGGCGGAACGGTTTCGACCGGACCCAATGTTCCTGCCGAAGTGGGAAATGCCCTTCCGTTGCGGGTTATCCCTCAGGGCTTGCCTTTGCATAATATTGAAATGGTTCCCGGACGCGGGGCGCAGATGGTGCGTTCGGCTGGAGCTGCAGCGATTTGTACGGCGATCGACAAGGATTATGCCCTTGTTCGCCTTCCTTCCGGTGAGTTGCGGAGGCTGCACGCAGATTGCTATGCGACTGTTGGTCAGGTTGGCAACGTCGCCCACGAAAAGGTCAGCTTAGGAAAAGCGGGGAGAGGTCGTTGGCTGGGTCGTCGCCCACACACCCGCGGAATGGTGATGAATCCTGTGGATCATCCGATGGGTGGAGGTCAGGGAAAGAGCAAGGGGGGTGGGGGACGTCAGCATCCTGTTTCTCCTTGGGGCCAATTAGCAAAGGGTCTGAAGACTCGTCACCGTCACAAGACATCGAACCGGTTTATTGTTGAGGACCGGAGAAAGAAGAGAGCCTGATGAGTAGGAGTTTAAAAAAGGGTGCCTTTATCGATGATCATCTTCTGGTCAAAGTCCAGAAGATCGGATCGGGAGCAAAAAAACCGATCAAAACGTGGTCACGACGCTCAATGATTTCCCCTGAATTTGTGGGTCATACTTTCTTGGTTCATAACGGAAAAGCATTCAACCCTGTGTTCGTAACGGAAAACATGGTGGGTCATCGTTTGGGTGAATTTTCCCCGACTCGGGTCTTTAAGAAGCACGGTGGGCACACCGAGAAGGTGACCAAATAATGAATTCGAAATGGCTCATTCTTGCGGTTTTTTGCAGCTCCCTTGAGGCTGCACCCGTATCCCGTACGGATGAGCTTCTTATGGCTCAAGCGGAAGCCCAGGCGTACCGCGCGGCTTGGCTCGATTTGAAGCACAGAGACGAGGTTCTTGGAGTGGCAACCTTGAGCAATGATGTTCGGGATAGTCACGAGCAAGTGGCCCGTCTCTCCGGCGAATTGATTCGTGCCGAGCGTTTTGCCAAGGAAATTACTGAGCAGATGAATCGGGTGATCGTAGCTGCCGCCAATTGGGCTGGAGAATCCCTGCCGGCAAAGAAAGCTACAGCTCGTGCGGAATTTGAATCGGCCAAGCGTGGATGGAGCGAATTGGAAAAAAGAAATCTACCTCGCCCGATGGCATCTGGCCTGAGCGATGCACAAGTGGTGGCGGTAGATCGGGAGCAACAGTCTCTCGTGTTGAATTTAGGCTTACGGCAGGGTGCCAAGGAAGGAATGCCGTTCCGGATTCTTCGGGGAGACAAGGTTTTAGGAAGTTGCCGTTTACTGGAAGTGAGAGAATTGGTTTCCGCTGGTCTGCCCGAGGAGTTGGCAGAGGGCGTTCAAATTCAAGTAGGGGACCGCGTTGCGGTCTTGGCAAAAAAATGAGTAATGAAAATCGCACGGCGCGAGCCGAAATGAAATATGCCCGGATGTCGGCGTTTAAAATTCGTGACATCGCTCGGGCGATGCGGGGCTTGTCGGTCAAGGAAGCCGATGCCCGTCTCAGCTTTGCTCCGCAGAAATCAGCACGACTCCTTTTGCAGACTCTCCGCTCGGCTGTTGCGAACGGGGAAAACAACCACTCAATTCCTGCCGACAAACTTCTGGTTCATGAAGTCATGGTAGGGGAAGGATCTACTTTTCACCGCTTCCAGCCGAAAGCACGGGGAAGCGCAGGTCCGATTCGTAAACGGACAAGCCACATCCGCATCACCTTAAAGGAGATGTCGGAGGAACAGGCGAATCCAGTGAAGAAAGAAAAGAAAGGGACGAAGGCGAAAGCCGCGTCAAAGGCATAGAACGTTATGGGACAAAAGACGCATCCAACGGGATTTCGCTTACCGCTCCGGCGCAACTGGAGCTCGGTCTGGTACGCTAATAAGAAGAACTTCCCTATTTTCTTACACGAAGATTTTCAAATTCGGGCGTTCATCAAGAAGCGTCTGGAAAGTGCAGCTATTTCGAAAGTCGTGATCGAACGGGCCTCGAACCGTGTGCGGGTGACTCTACATACGGCGCGACCTGGTTTGGTCATCGGGCGGAAAGCCAGTGAATTGGATAAGTTGCGGGAAGACACTCAGGCCCTGACTCCGAACCGAGAATTGCTGATCGATGTGAAGGAGATCAAGAATCCCGAGTTGGATGCCCAGCTTGTGGCTGAAAATATTGCTCTTCAGTTGGAACGACGCGTTTCATTCCGACGAGCCATGAAAAAAGCGTTACAGACAACTTTGGATTTCGGTGCAGCCGGAGTGAAGGTTCGTGTTGGAGGTCGCTTGGGTGGAGCTGAAATTGCCCGGACCGAGCAATATCACGAAGGGAAAGTCCCCTTGCACACGTTGCGTGCCAACATTGACTACGGTTTTGCGGAGGCTCACACCGTTGCTGGAAAGATCGGTGTCAAAGTATGGATTTGTTTACCGGAGGATTCGGCCTAATCGGCTGTTGATCAACTATGGCACTTGTACCAAAACGCGTTAAATTCAGGAAAACACAGAGGGGAAGTCGTAAAGGCTTTGCCACCCGCTGTATTACCCTCGCCTTCGGGTCTTTTGGGTTGCAGTCCCTCGACCGTTGCTGGCTGACGAATATTCAGATTGAAGCCGCTCGTGTGGCATTGACCCGAAATATGAATCGTAAGGGAAAATTGTGGATTCGGATCTTCCCGGACAAATCGGTCACGGCTCGCCCCCCAGAAACGCGGATGGGTAAGGGAAAAGGGCAGCCTGAGTTTTGGGTGGCAGTTATTAAGCCAGGCACTATCCTTTTTGAGCTCGACGGTCTATTGGAGGCCGACGCGAAGGAGTGTTTCAGACTGGCCGCCAGCAAATTGCCGATGGCCACTCGTTTCATTACCCGAGAAAGGAAGTTAGTATTTTGAAGATTGAAGAATTTCGTGGGCTCAAGCCCGCTGAGTTGGATCGCAAGGCGGAAGAACTTCGCCGGGAGCGGTTCCAGCTTCGTATCCAGCAGCAGGTGGGACAGGTTGAAAAACCGAGCCGCCTTCGTGAGATACGTAAAACAATCGCGCGGATCGAAACCGCTCGTTCCGAGTCCCGCCTGACCGCGGCGACGAAAGGTAAGTCATGAGCGATACTCCCCAGAAAACGAGCGTACTCAAGGAGCGCGTTGGAGAAGTCGTCTCAGCCAAGATGGAGAAAACTATCGTGGTGAGAGTGGAACGACGGATGCCTCATCCGAAGTACAAAAAGATCATCCGACTCCAGAAAAAGTTTTACGCCCATGATGAGGAGAAAAAGGCGAAAGAGGGAGACACAGTGAGAATTATCGAGTGTCGTCCGCTGAGTCGCTTGAAAAGATGGCGTTTGGTGGAAGTGGTTAAACAGGCCGAAGCTCCACTGGAGGCTGCTGTATGATCCAAATTCGTTCCTGGTTGAATATTGCTGACAATACGGGTGCCCGTAAGGCCACGATGATTGGTGTGATCGGTCGGAAGACTTTGATCGCCAAAATTGGCGATATCGTGACGGCGAACGTGAAAGAGGCAGCTCCGGACGGCACTGTCAAAAAGAGTGAGGTGGTCCGCGCAGTGATTGTTCGCACCAAATATCCTATTCGCCGCAGCGATGGGTCTTATCTTCGCTTCGACAGCAACGCGGCAGTTATTATCGACAAGGATTCGAATCCCCGTGGAACTCGTATTTTTGGTCCCGTCGCACGCGAATTGCGTGAAAAGAATTTCATGAAGATTGTTTCACTGGCGCCGGAGGTGCTTTAAGGATTTTATGATGAATCGATTCCATGTTCACAAAGGAGATGAGGTTGAGGTGATCAGCGGATCCCAAAAGGGTCGTAAGGGCAAGATCCTCGAAGTGAAAACAGATTCTTTCCGGGCTTTGATTGAAGGGGTCAACATGATCAAGCGTCATATCCGCCCCACCCAGGACAACCCAAAAGGCGGGGTAATGGAGCGGGAAGGTACAATTCATATTTCGAACCTTCGGTTGGTGAATCGCCCGAAGGCCGCTCGTGCGGAAAAGAAGAAAAAAGAAGTGAAGGGCAAGAAATAAGCCATGGAAAACGATCTCAAAGTCCATTATCTGAAGACCGTTGTTCCTGCGATGATGAAGAGTCGCAGCTACACCAATGGCCATCAGGTGCCGAAGTTGGAGAAGATTGTTCTCAACTGTTCCGTTGGCTCCGTAACCGACATCAAGGTGGCGCTGGAGGATGCAGTCCATGATCTCACCATGATCACAGGCCAGAAGCCGATTAAGACGAAATCCAAAAAGAGTATTTCGAACTTCAATTTGAGATTGAATCAGGAGATCGGTTGCAAGGTGACCCTCCGCGGTAAAATTATGTATGATTTCCTGCTCAGATTTATCCGCGCCGCGCTCCCTAGAATCCGTGATTTTCGCGGAATTCCGAATGGTGGATTTGATGGTCGTGGCGCTTATACTTTGGGAGTCAAAGATCATTCGATTTTCCCGGAGATCGAGATTGATCGCGTGAAACGGAATCTTGGATTCGATGTGACGTTTGTGACTTCAGGTAAGGATCGTGAAGAAACCCGGGAGATGCTGGTTTTGATGGGCATGCCTTTTATCGTTCGAACCCAAGACGCCGCCAAGACCGGCAATAAGGAGAAGACAGATGGCCAAGAAGTGCTGGCGGCTTAAACAGAAAAAAACCCCCAAGTTTTCGACCCGGAAATATAACCGGTGTTCGATTACCGGGCGGCGGCGCAGCTATATTCGTCGTTTTGGGGTGAGCCGTATCCAATTCCGGGAAATGGCCCTCCGTGGGGAGATCCCCGGTGTAACGAAAGCGAGCTGGTAGTTTTATGGTAACTGATCCCTTAGCTGATTTTCTCACGCAGATCCGAAACGCGTCTACCGCTGGACTGAAAACGGTAAAGGCCAAGCATTCCAAAATGCGTGGTAGCGTCCTGGCGATTTTGAAGAAGGAAGGGTTTATTGAAGATTTCGAGCTCAAGAAGAACGGGGCGCACACCGATTTTCATATCGCGATGAAGACGGGCAGTGTCCGCAATGGAAAGGCGATTACTTGCATCCGTCGACTATCCAAGCCCGGTCTGCGACGATATGTGGGAGCGAAAGAGATCCCGAAATATCTGGGTGGTTTGGGAGTTTCCATTTTATCCACTCCTCGGGGCGTGCTTTCCGGGGAAGATGCAAAGAAGCAAAACGTAGGCGGGGAGTTGCTCCTCGTGGTTTGGTAATATGTCGCGCGTAGGCAATCAACCTGTTCTCGTTCCGGCCAATGTGAAAGTGGCTGTGGAAGGAAAGCGTCTAAAGGCCGAAGGCCCGAAAGGGAAGCTTGGCTTGGATCTTCCTTCGATGATCAGCGCAAAGATTGATGCAGGAAAAATCCAACTTACGAGGGACACCGAAGAGCGGACGGCCCGATCGATGCATGGTCTGGCCCGGAGTCTCGTTCAAAATGTGGTGACAGGGGTCAGCGTTGGGTACAGCAAGAATCTTGAAATTCACGGGGTCGGATTCAAAGCGAATGTCCAAGGAAAGAAACTTGTCCTGAACTTGGGGAAGTCTCATCCGATCGAATATCCGTTGCCTGCTGAAATCAAGGTAACGGTCACAGACAACACGCGTTTGCTGGTGGAAGGTTCTGACAAGCAGCTGGTCGGTGCTGTTTGTGCAGATATCCGCGGTTATCATCCGCCCGAGCCTTATAAGGGAAAAGGGGTTCGTTATTCCGGCGAAGCAATCCGACGCAAGGAGGGCAAGACAGCACAAAGCAAGTCGGCCTAATTACTCTTTATGCCTAATCCATCCAAATTACGTCGCGAACGTCGGGTCAGGATCCATAAGCGGATTCGGTTGCGCCTTCGTGGAGATGCAGCCAAGCCCCGTCTGTGTATTTCTTTTAGCGGGAAAAATATTTACGCGCAGGTCATTGATGATGCTGCTGGAAAAACCTTGGCCGCAGTTTCCACATTAGAGGAATCATTGAAAAAGGGCATCCGTGCAAACGTAGCGGGTGCAGCCAAAATGGGCCAAGAGGTGGCTCAACGAGCTTCGAAAAAAGGAATTTCCGCCGTGGTTTTTGACCGGGGCGGCTTCTTGTATCATGGTAAAGTGAAAGCCTTTGCCGAGGCGGCTCGGCAAGCTGGTTTGAAATTCTAAAGAGGTATATGGAATGAGCGCAGTCCCCCCTGTTGAAACCGATCCAAGTCTTCCCCTGGAAGCAGGATCTGAGAAGGCGTTTTCCAAGACGTCTGAATTTATTCCGAAGTCGGAACCGACGAATAATCGTCGGGAGCGGACCCGGACTCCGTCCGACATGTTTGAAAAAGTCGTTTTTGTGAATCGTTGCGCCAAAGTCGTGAAAGGTGGGCGTCGTTTTAGCTTCAGTGCTCTGTTGGTCGTTGGTGACAAGAAGGGGAAAGTTGGCGTTGGTTTTGGGAAAGCTCGTGAAGTGGCCGAAGCGATCCGGAAGGGGACGGAAAACGCGAAGAAGAACCTTTATTCCTACAACATTGGACCCAGCACATTGCCGCATGAGGTGAACGGTGCATTTGGCGGCGGCAGGGTGCTTCTGCGTCCAGCCTCCTTGGGAACCGGATTGATTGCAGGGGGCGGAGTTCGCTCCGTTCTGGAAGCAGCCGGGGTGAAGGATGTGTTGGCAAAGTCGATGGGATCGAGCAATGCAGCGAACGTCGTCAAGGCGACCGTGGATGCACTTTCCAAACTCCGTACTCGGACTCAAATCCTTGAATTGCGTGGCAAGAAACGTGCTCCCAAAGCGGTTGCAGCAGAGGTGGCTTCATGAGTACTACCGTTCCACGCCCAGGGGCTCGTCATCGTCGGAAGCGGCTCGGTTCCGGAGAAAGCTCTGGAAAAGGCAAGACTTCAGGGAAGGGTCATAAAGGACAGAAAGCCCGCTCGGGAGGGAGTCTGCGTTTGGGGTTTGAAGGTGGACAGATGCCTTTGATCCGAAGAATTCCAAAACGAGGATTTAACAACGCGGTATTCACCCAGCGTTTCGCTCCCGTCAATCTGAACAGCTTGGATCTTTTCTCCGATGGAGCAAAAGTGGACGAAGTCAGTTTGCGTCAGGTCGGACTCGTTAAAGGCGAGTGGGCGGGCATCAAGATTCTCGGTGGTGGTAAGTTGAAACCAAAAAATCTCATTCTTGAAGTGCATGCGGCAAGTGGTTCGGCCAAGAGCGCACTCGAGGCGGCGGGGGCAAAAATCACCCTGCTGAAGCGCTAACCCCACAAGGGTTTTTCGGGCCATGCTTCACGCCCTTTTCAACTGCTTCAAGATTCCGGAGCTCCGTCATCGGATTATCTTCACCCTCGCCTTGATAGTGGTCGTTCGGATCGGGGCCTCGATCCCGTGCCCCGGCATCAACCCTTTGGTTTTGGGGGAATTTTTCCGCCAAGTGGTGGACCAGCAGGATCAAGGTAGCGTCATTGGGCTCTTTAATCTTTTCAGCGGCGGGGCGCTTGAAAATTGCGCGATTTTCTCCCTGACGATCATGCCTTACATCAGTGCAAGTATTGTCATGCAGTTGGCCACGGGGGTTATTCCTTCCTTGGGTAAGTTGGTTCGGGAAGAGGGGGGACGGCAGAAAATCACCCAGTACACCCGCTTAGGGACGTTGATCCTTTGTGTGGTTCAGGGGTATTTACTCGCCACCAGTTTTGAAAACCCATCCCAGATCCCAATTTTCTCAGGAATTGATCAAGTGATTCAGCGTTTAGGACCCCTGGTGCCTGAACCTGGCATTGCATTTCGGGCAATCACAGTGATCACCCTGACCGCAGGAACGATGCTTTTGATGTGGATCGGCGAACAAGTGACCGAAAAGGGAATTGGGAACGGTATTTCCCTGATCATCACTATCGGTATTGTGGCCCGGTTGCCTGCTGCTTTGGTTGCAGGTTGGCAGGTGTTTGTTCCTCCAGCAGGAAGCGGTCGTGAACCGATCAGTCCATTCATTCTATTTCTTTTGCTGGCGTTTCTTTTCGTCGTGATTGCATCGACAATCGCTCTGACACAAGCCTTGAGAAAAGTAAGTGTTCAGTATGCCAAGCAGGTTCGCGGAAATCGTGTATACGGGGGGCAAACCTCCTTTTTGCCTTTGAAAGTGAACTACGCGGGTGTCATGCCGATCATTTTCGCGAATGCGATTCTTCTCTTTCCCGCCAGCATTATTGGATTTCTTTTCCCCGGATCACCCACCGCAAACAGGATCGCCGCAGCTCTTGCGACGGGAACTCTTCATTACGTTCTTTATGCCGGGATGATCTTTTTCTTCTCCTATTTTTGGGTCGCCATGGTTTTTAATCCGATTCAGATCGCTGATGACATGAAGAGACACGGTGGTTTTATTCCCGGGGTTCGTCCTGGAGAAACAACTGCGCAGTTTCTGGACTACGCGATGACACGACTGACTTTTGCGGGCGCAATTTTCCTCACGGCTTTGGCAGTGCTTCCGATGTTGGTTCAGAACTTCTTGGGAGTACCTAGTATTACGGCTCAATTTTTCGGCGGCACGGGACTCTTGATCATCGTCGGAGTGATGTTGGATACGATGCGTCAGGCGGAGACCTATCTCTTGCAAAGGCATTACGATGGCTTCTTGAAGAAGGGGCGTATCAAGGGGCGCAGTGTGGGAGCGACCGGTGGAACGGCGCAGACAATTTCAGAGAGGCAGATTGCATGGTTGTTGGTCCTGATTGCATTGATCGCTTTGGGTGGTGTCATCCTTTCTCTTCGTTAAGGCCCCGGGGGCCATGCCGATCATTCCGATTAAAGACGCTACCGGTATTGCCGGGATGCGGGCGAGTTGTCGTTTAGCTAGGAAAGTTCTAGATGAGTTGGTCACCCGATTGGAGCCTGGTCTCACCACAGGGGATGTAGATCGATGGGCAGGGGAGTTAATTGCAAAAGCAGGAGCGCGCAGCGCCTTTCTTGGGTACAGAAAATTTCCAGGTCAGCTCTGCATCTCGGTGAATGAAGAAGTGGTTCATGGAATCGGGGGTTCGAGAAGGCTGGCGTATGGGGATGTAGTAAAGTTGGACGTGGGTATTGTTTTGGACAGTTGGGTAGGGGACACGGCTACGACCGTAGGATTGGGAGCCATTTCTCCATCGAGACAGAGACTTCTGGAGAGAACCGAGGCATCTTTGATGGCAGGGATCGCTGCAGCCCGTGGTGGGAGTAAATTGGGGGAGATCTGTCATGCTATTGAGCGTACCGTGAAAGCTTCCGGTTATAGCGTCGTGAAAGAGTTCGTTGGACACGGCGTCGGGAGGAAGTTGCATGAGGAGCCACAGATTCCCAATTTTGGAAAACCGAATTCAGGTCCTGTTCTGCGTCCTGGAATGACTTTGGCGATTGAACCAATGGTGAATGAGGGGACAGAGGAGGTCAGAATTTTGAAGGATGGATGGACGGCGGTAACGGCTGATCGGAGGGATTCTGCTCATTTCGAGCACGTGGTTTTGATTACAGATGGAGAAGCTGAGATCTTAACTCAATCCACATCAGGGAGTTGTGCTTCGGCGGTGCAGTCTACGAAGTTATAGTCAGCAGGAGAGGGATGAAAAATACCGATATCTTTGAGAGAAAGGCTCTTGCCAAGATCCTCGCTTTTCGATAGGATTTTGAACTATTTATTTATGAGAGTACGAGCATCCATCAAACGTCGCACCAGCGACTGTCAAGTTGTCCGGCGTCGTGGGCGTATCTATATCATCAACAAAAAGAACCCACGTTTGAAACAGAGGCAGGGATAAACATATGCCGCGTGTATTAGGTGTGGATATTCCCGGGGAGAAGAGAGCTGAATTTAGTCTCCGCTATGTTTATGGTTTGGGTGCAACTCGTGCGCGCCAGGTGATCGAAGAAGCGGAAATTCCTGCGGATTTACGGGCGAAGGACCTGACCGATCAGCAGATCAACCGGATCATCGGGGTGATTCAACGGAATCGATTTTTGATCGAAGGAGATTTGCGACGGGACACTCAGCAAAATCTGAAGCGTTTGCAGACGATCAACTGTTATCGTGGGATTCGGCATCGCAAAGGTTTGCCAGTTCGCGGTCAGCGTACGTCGACCAATGCACGCACCCGTAAAGGGCCCCGCAAGACGGTGGGTGTCATCCGCAGTAAGGACGCCAAAGCGGCGAAGACATAAATCGTATGAGCGAGAACGAAAAAAAACCTGAAGAGAAGACGGCTGCGAAGCCTGAAGCCAAGGTCAAGTCTCCCGCACCAGAAGGCGGCAAGACGAAGAAGGCTAAGGGAGGTAAACCCGCAGCAGGTGGGAAGGATGGGGGCAAGAAGGAAGAAGTGATTTTAGCTCCGGAAAGTCTGACGCTGGATGGTTTGGAAGACGCGTCGAAGATCAAGATTCCGAAGATCAAGGGAGCCAAACAGATTCAAAATGGGGTGGCTCACATTTTGGCGACTTTTAATAATACGGTTGTTTCGATCACCGACCTCAAGGGGAATGTGATCGCTTGGTCGAGTGCGGGGAAAATGGGATTCCGTGGCTCCAAGAAGTCGACCGCGTATGTGGCCCAAGTGGTGGCACAAGATGCGAGTCGTCAGGCCATGGCTCACGGTTTGAAAGAAGTAGAAGTGCGGGTGAAGGGTCCTGGCATGGGACGTGAATCCGCTGTCCGAGCCCTTCAAGCAGTTGGTTTGGAAGTCAGCATTATTCGGGATGTGACTCCCGTTCCTCACAACGGATGTCGGATGCGCAAAGCGCGCCGGGTATAAGGAGAAAATTTTATGGCACGTTATACAGGATCACGGGATAAGATTAACCGTCGCTTTGGTCAACCGATCTTCGGGCCTTCGAAGGCACTGGAACGTCGGAACTTTCCTCCCGGAGTTCACGGAGCGAAGGGTCGCAGGAAGCAGTCTGATTTTGCCATCGCTGTGGGTGAAAAACAGAAGATGAAGTACGGATATGGAATTTTGGAAAAGCAGTTCCGCCGGTACTATCAAAAAGCGGTCCAGAGCCGCGGTGTGACAGGTGAAAAACTCCTTCAACTTTTGGAAACCCGTTTGGATACGGTCGTCGATCATTTGGGTTTTGCTTCCACTCGCAGAAGCGCAAGGCAAATGGTTTCTCACGGACATATTGCAGTCAACGGGCGCAAGGTTTCGATTCCGAGCTACGGATGCCGAGTTGGGGATGTAGTTGAAGTACGCGACAATCCAAAGTCCCGCCAACTTGGAACGAATGCGCTCGAAAAGACCCAGATTCGACCCGTGCCGGATTGGCTGACCCTGAACAAGGATCAGTTTAAAGGCACTTTGACCAGAATTCCGACACGCGAAGAGCTCAATCCGGTGGCCAACGAGCAGTTGGTCGTCGAGCTATACTCGAGGTCGTAAAAAACTTCATCGCCTGCTACCGGCGATGAAAACAAAAAGAAGAACAGAATCGGCCGTTGGTCCCTTTCCCAGGTAGCGGGGGAGGGGAAACCCGGCCGGAAAGAGAGAAAAGACTATGCCACTACGACTAGGACGATTTGAACTGCCTAACAGGCTCCAAAAGAATGAAGATACTGCAACGGAGACGTATGCTCAATTTACCGCTGAACCTTTTGAAGCAGGGTATGGAACTACTCTAGGAAACTCTCTCCGCCGGGTTCTCCTGAGCTCCCTCGAAGGTGCGGCCATTACCAGCGTAAAGATTGCCGGAGTTCAGCACGAATTCAGCACCATCGAACACGTCGTAGAGGATATTACGGAAATCGTTCTCAACCTGAAAAAGTTGAAATTCAAGTTGCCCAATCGTGAGCCAAGATTGTTGACCCTAAAAGTGAACAAAGAGGGCCCTGTGACCGCTTCCGATATCGAATTGGATGCTGGGATCGAGGTTCTGAACCCGAAAGAAGTGATCTGCACGCTGGACAAGAAGGCTAAATTTGAAGCTGAATTTGAAGTTCGAGTCGGTCGTGGTTACGCGACTTGGGAAGATAACAAGCGTGAGGATTCCCCGATTGGCTTGATTCCTGTGGACTCTCTGTTCTCACCAGTCACGAAGGTGAAGTACGAGGTGAAGAACACCCGAGTCGGTCAGCGAACCGATTACGACAAGCTCGTTCTCGATGTGTGGACCGATGGTCGTTTGACCCCAGACGAGGCTCTATTGCACTCCGCTGGCATTCTGCGCCATCACCTCGACATCTTCGCGAACTTTGATAAGGAGCCGATCGAGTTTGAGGAAGTGAAGTTTGAAGCCCCAGTGGAAAACACTGCGTTGAAGAAACTATTGGCTATGAGCGTGAACGAGATTGAACTCTCGGTCCGCGCGGCGAATTGCTTGAACAACGCGAACATTACCACTGTCGGTATGTTGGCATTGAAATCCGAGCCTGAGATGCTGAAGTACAGAAACTTTGGGAAAAAATCGCTTAACGAAATCAAAGACAAGCTCACCTCCCTCGGACTCTCCTTGGGAATGAAGTTTGATGCCTCGATGTTGACGATCCCTGTTGCTCCGGTTGAAGCCTCCGGGACGAATGGTCAGGCATGAGACACCGTCAAAACACGACCAAATTAGGTCGGACGTCCCAACACCGGGACAGCATGCTGGCCAATCTGGTCGGTTCGCTGATTCGGCATGAGAGGGTGCGGACGACGGTTTCTAGGGCAAAAGCAGCACGTCCTGTGGCGGAAAAATTGGTAACCCTCGGAAAGAAGGGGACTCTCCATCATCGTCGTCAGGCGATTTCGGCTCTTCATGAAACTGATCTGGTGCACAAGCTGTTTGCTGAAATCGCCCCCCGGTTCAAAGACCGCGCAGGTGGTTACACCAGGATTCTACGCTTAGGTTATCGTCAGGGTGATGCAGCTCCGACCGCACTCCTCGAGTGGGTTGTTCGGCCAGCCCCCGTGGTGGAAGATCCCGTAGGTGACTCTGCCAAGGGCAAAGCCAAGGACGCAAAAGCTGTTAAGCCTGCCAAGCCTACTAAATCCGAAAAGAAGAAGTAATCGGCAGGGGTTTGCGGGTTATCCCGCGACAAGACGGAAGAGAATCCAGGCCAAGAGCAAGGAGATCGTTGCTGCGATGATGACTTTGCGACGTGCCATCCGACTTTCGATGAGGAGTGTAGGGGTCTGTTTCACCTGTGAGGTGGGGGAGACGGCACGGATCGCCTGATGTCGGCCTGAGGAAACCATGGAAGCCTCCTCGACAAGACGGCGGGAGGTGTGTCCAAGGCGTGAAGACTCACGATTGATCCTCCGCATCTCCTCACGGATGGGGTCGCGTTTTAGGCCAGGCAGATTCACCTAGCGATTTGAGAAAGAAATATGAGATATGGCAAGACCTAGGAATCAAATATTCCCCAATGTTTGCGAACAAACCGATCCCTCGATTGAGATTATTTCAGGAAGTGAAAAAGAGCTAACCCAAGAAGTATAGCGAGGATAAGGGGGAGGTTGAAAGCAAGGCCCCTCACGAAATTGGTCGAGAACGACTCCTGTACATTCCCAGTGGAATTGCTCGCAGTTCCTTCAGTCTCGTCGGCAGTTGGATCAAGATCGCGCCCTCGGAGGGCATCAATTTTGGCTCGAGATTGGGTGTAGATGGCTTGAGCCTGATCCACTTTCGCCAGAGATTTGGAAAGCTCTTCTTCGATTCCGGTGGCGGACCATTCGGAAGGATCGATATTTGTGATCTGAGAAAGCTGCTCGCTGAAGACCTGGCGGGTCTCGTGCATCTGCTCGACTTCCTTGCGTCCCTGGGCTTCTGCTCGTTCCAGAATGATGACTCCACGAAGCAATCGATCCCGAATGTCCTTCTGGCCTTCGAGTAGCTCTTGGCGACGTGTGCTGAGTTCCTCAAGTTGGCGTTTGCGATGCTCCAGGTCCTGTTGTTGTCTCTGGAGTTGGATCAGCTCGTGCTGACGTTGCTGGAGCTCTGAGCTTAGATCTTCAAGAGGTCCTCCGGAAGGGAGGGGAAGGTCCTGTTGATCGTCGGGAGAGGAACGGAGGCGACTCATGGAATCGTGAGCACGGTGCCGAGCTTAAGGTTGCGATCGTCGAGGCCCGGGTTAGCGGCCTTGATCTTGGCGATTTCTTCGTTCAGATCGAGGGAAGCAGGGTAGTACTTCTTTGCGAGTTTCCAGAGGGTGTCTCCTTTACCGATGGTGTGCTGCTTGGCTTCCGCTGAAGGGGCGGCAGCTTCTGCAGGTGCTGCGGGAGGTGTGGATGCAGGCACGGAGGGAATAGCACCGGCGGCCGCTTCGACTTTTACAGGGGTGGCTTTTGGAGCCTTTTTCTCGGGAGTCGGTGAGGCGGGGACAACAGCCGTGGCTTTTGGTGGAGTGGCTGCACCAGCAGCTTGTGATACTTGGGCTTCCTTGGCCGCTAAGGCCCCTTGCAGCTGGAGGATTTGCTGTTTGTAGTCAACGTTCTCCTTGCTGATCCTGGCGATTTCAGCAGCGTTTTGGATTCCGGTGTTCGTCAAGCTGAGGGCAAAGTCGATTTTTGCTTTCTCCATCGCAGCGACAACCTCTTCACGCTCGGCTGCATTGGGGCGTGCTTCGAGATATTTTTGGTAAAAGTAGATCGCACTGATCGGATCGCCGAGTTTGTCGCCGTAGAGAAGTCCAATCTGAAGGTAGGCTTTGACGACGGAGGGGTTGACGGAGATGGCCTTTTCAAACTGCTTGATGGCCGCTGGGTAGTTGAGGTCGGCCACATCTTTGCTGGCTTGGCGAAAGAAGGGATTGCGTTCGTCTTCTGCATCGGAGCCTGAGGGGGCCTGTTGGCAGGAGGTGAGGGCGAAAGCTGTCAGGAGGGAGAGGAGGAGGTTTCGGTTCATGTCCATAGAATGATCATGGAGAATGAATTCCGCAAGCCAAGGGTTTGCCTTGGCGGTAAGACTGTTTTGCGATACGGTTTTGTTTTCTTTCGGGGTCATAGCTCAGTTGGTAGAGCGCCTCAATGGCATTGAGGAGGTCTGGGGTTCGAATCCCCATGGCTCCATAAAACAAAATCTATCTCCGCCGGATGCGTAATCAGGATGGGGTAGTTGTGCGACAAACCCAGTCCTCCCCAAGTGGCAGATTCTCCCTATAAGAATTGAAATGGATTCAAGGCTCCCGTCTATGAAAGGCAAGGTGGTTCTCATTACTGGGGCCACTCGTGGGATCGGTCGAGCAGGAGCACTCCAGTTGGCATCCTTGGGGGCGGGGTTGCTTTTACTGGGTCGCCATCGAGGTCGGCTTGAGGAGGTGGCGAGGCTCTCGCGTGCAGCTGGATCTCCCGAAGTCAGAACCTTTGTTGTCGACTTATCTTCTCAAGAGCAGGTTACCGAGTTCGGGAAGAGGCTGATTTTGTCGGAACCGAAGCTGGATGTGCTTTGGAACAATGCAGGGGCATACTATACCGAACGAAAGGTAACACCGGAGGGTTATGAGCGAACTTGGGCGATCAACCATCTGGCTTACGTCCGCCTGACTCAATCTCTTTTACCGTTGCTTGAAAAAGCGGATGATCCAAGAGTGATCTGTACAGCTTCCGAAGCGCACCGATGGGGCGGGGTTCGTTGGGATAATTTGCAGGGGGAGAACCAGTGGGATGGATGGAGAGCCTATTGCCTTACAAAACTTACGAATATTCTTTATGTCTCCGAACAGGGGAGGCGTCTTGGGGATTCCAAGGTGAGGATTTGTGCAATGCACCCTGGATTGGTGAATTCATCCCTAGGGGATGACAACCGGGGCATGGGAGGATTGGCGTTTTTATGGCTGAAACGGATTTTCGGTCGAACCAATGAGCAAGGAGCGGACACAGCGGTTTGGCTGGCTTCACGGGAAGAAAGACCAGTACAGGGTGGGTATTATGCCAAGCGCCGTCAGATCGTTCCTTCTTTGGCGGCCCGAAGCGTGGCCGATGCGGAACGTCTTTGGAGCGTAAGTGGGGCAAAACCGTGAAACTTAAAATTGGCTATTTGGAATTAGGGACAAATTTGTGCCTCTCCCCGTTGGCAGGGTATACGAATCTTCCCTTTCGAAGGACGGTCCGTGAGATCGGAGGTTGTGGGCTGGCAACAACGGATCTTGTGAATGCCCGTTCGCTTCTGGAAAATAATCGTCGGGCCCTGGAGTTGGTGGCGACATCGCCTGACGATCGGCCTTGGGCAGTGCAGTTGTTTGGAGCGGTGCCTTCGGAGATGCGGGATGCGTCAAAAAAGTGTGAGGATTTTGGAGCGAACTCGGTCGACATCAATATGGGCTGTCCTGTGCGAAAGGTGTGCAAGGTCGGAGGGGGTTCGGCGATGATGACGGAGCTTGGCAAGACGGCAAACTTGGTGAAAGGGATGGTAGATGCTGTTAAAATCCCCATTACGGCGAAGATGCGTCTGGGGTGGGATGAGAAGAATCTGACGGCTCCAGATTTGGCCAAGGCTTTGGAGGAGGCGGGAGTTTCAGCCATTTTTGTGCATGGTCGTACAAGGCAGCAGGGATTTTCAGGCAGGGTGAGTCTGGAGGGGATAGCGGCAGTTGTTGCTTCAGTCAAAGTCCCGGTGATCGGAAATGGGGACGTGACTACTCCGGAGGGAGCAAAACGGATGATGGAGGAAACGGGTTGTGCGGGGGTGAGTGTGGGTCGGGGAGCTTTCTTGAATCCTTGGATCTTTCGGGCGACCGCTCACTATTTGGAGACGGGGAAATTGATGGCAGAACCGGATTTTGAAGAAAGGGTAAGGGTGATGAACCGGCATCTTGATCGGAATATTGATTTCTTTGGGGAAGAGAGGGGCTGTGTTCTCTTTCGAAAGGTGATTCCTTGGTATGCGCGCAGGTTCGGCCCTTCGAGCGAGTTCAAGAAGGCCGCAGTTCGTATTTCGAAACGGGCGGACTATGAGAAAGCGTTGGGAGAGTATCGGGTTTGGCGAAAGCAGTTTTTGGACGAAAAAGGGGAGTTACTTGAGAAATTTGCTCCTTCGAAGCTGGAAGCTGTCTTTGCTGGAGACGGGCCTTTGGAGAGGAGTGAAATTCCAGTACCCAAGGGGCCGGTGGAAAATTGGTAGTACGGAATTTGACTCAAGAGAGTCTTTCTTCAAAGCTTAAGCCATGACATCCAGAAATCTTTCCCCAAGTAGAACAATCCCATGGCGTTGACTGTTTTCAATCAGGCACCGTTGGCACTTTTTGCCCTCTCCCTGCCGCTGATCTTGGCCTTGGCAGTGGGAATGTATCTCCTCTTTGAGTTGGGCTCTTGGATGGGGAGGAGTCATTTAAAAAGCGGGAAAGGATTGGTTCAGGAGACCCTTGGGGTGATCGACGGCCCGATTTTTGCCTTATTTGGACTGCTGATTGCCTTCACTTTTTCGTCCGCCCTGAATCGCTTTGATGATCGACGGAAGTTGATCGTCGAGGAAGCCAATGACATTGGAACGGCCTATCTGCGCCTTGACCTTCTTCCTGAGAAGGAGCGTCAATCGTTACAGCGACTTTTTCGGGATTATGTCGATTCACGTATTCGAACGTATCGTTTGATCCCTGACATGAAGGCGGTCGTTGCGGAGTACCAGCACACGCAAGATCTTCAGTCTGAAATCTGGCGACAAGCGACCACCGGAGTGGCCAAATCTCCTAATACTCTTGCGGGAATGCAGTTGATCCCCGCCCTCAACGCGATGATTGACATCACCAATACGCGGACCGCCACGATGCAGTTTCACCCTCCGTTGATCATTTTTGCAATGCTGATGGTCATGTCTTTGATCACCGCAGTGCTTGTGGGATACCAGATGGCGAGCTTGGAGAAACGGAGCTGGCTTCATGTGGCCCTTTTTATTGTTACCATTTCTCTAACCTGTTACGTGATTCTGGATATTGAGTATCCGAGAATTGGGCTGATCCGAGTCGACGCGGCGGATTTAATTCTAAAGGATGTACGAGAGGGGATGGACCCTAAATAAGATCGAGCCGGGAATATTCTGTACCCCAACAGGGCAAGGATTTTAGGATTTACCAGCCGCTATTTGAGATCGAACTCACCATTGCTTGGGCGGCACTGATCGCGGCTAAGGGATAGGCTTGGCGCTGGGATTCTGTTTGATCTCCTTGGACGAAGAATGTTGTCGTGCCGATGACAGTGGAGTGCGGAATAACGTCTTTCTTTTCTTTCATATTGTAAAGGCGGTACTGAACGGTCACGAGGAGTTGAAACTGCAGTGTGGTAAGGAACTGTTCGGTGGACTGACGTATGGCCGAACGTTCCACCTTTTTGATCGTTACCTCTAAGATGGCATCGCTTTCATCTTTGCGGGCGTGTCGAAAGGTCCCATCGCGATCGAGCTCTTGAAGAATGGCATTTGTCATAATACCTGGAAGATCTGTTTCGTCTGTTTCGTTTTGGGCCGTGGGGACATAGAGAACGCGAACGTCTTGGAGATCTTTTTTCTTTGGGGTGCTACCCATTTGGTAGTTGGCGCAGGAAGCCAAAGCCAATGTCAGGAAGGCGGGGAGGAGCCACTTCATGGATTTTGTAAGTTACGCGGTTGGGCTTGAGGATTCGATCTAAAACTGACCTTCGATTTATCCGCAGGAGTGGTCTGCTGCTTCGTTTCGGAGATTAGATCTTCCAAGACTCTTTTCCTTTGTCGGGCTTCTTGTCCTTGGGGGGAGTCCGGGGTTTGGGTCAGGACCTCATTGTAATACACCAAAGCTGCGGGATAGTTGCCTGCCTTGTCATAGAATCTTGCGACCGAAAGAGAACCGCCACTCAGGCGCTGTTGAAGCATGGCGATGTTTTCTGTGGCCTGTTCGGTCTTGTCGCTTCGTTTGAAGCGGGCGAGATAGTCCTGAAAAGCTTCAATTCCTTTTTGCGCGGCAGTTTGATCATACTCAGGTTGCCGAGCCGCTTTCGTCCAAACATAACCGATCTGATACTGAGCATCATCGATCAGGTCGTTCTTTGGGTATTTGTCGAGAATCTCTTCATAGAATTTCACGGCTTCAGGCCATTTCTTTTGTTTTTCTCGGGCGAGACCGCAGGAAAAGGTTGCGAGGGGGGCGTACGATCCAAAGGGAGCGGCTTTGATGATCGTCTGGTAAATCTCCACTACTTTGTTCATGTCCGCGGGCATAGGGATCTTCCACATCATCTGGTGCTGGCCTGCCAGATAAACGTTCCCGATCGCAAACATCCGTTCGATCGCAAGGTCCCAGTACTGGTTGGAGGCAGTCTCCTCCACCATCTTCTTGTAGGCCTTGTAGGCGTCCCAATACTTGGCCAGGTGTTCGTACATTTCACCAACCTTGTACTGGGCCTCTGCTCGGCGGAGGTCGTCCGGATTTTCTTTTACGAAGTCTTGATAAATCTTGAGAGCTTGGTCGAAATATTTGATTGAGTTGGCGTTGGCTTCACCCCCGCGCCGATCGGTTTCGTCGCGAAGACGCTTTGCTTCCTCCTGTTTTTCTTTGCCTAGTTGTCGGGCAGCCGCGGCAGCTTCTTTGTCTCCCAGTTCGGTCATTCGGTCGGCGGACGCAAACTGTTCATCCGCATCACGCTCGATCTGTTCAACCTGTTCGTAGGCTTTGCCGATGGTCTCGGCATTTTTGGCGGTTTGCAGCACATCGCTGGCGGTGCCGCGATTTCCTAAAATATCGGATTCAAAAGTAAATCCTTCCCCTGGGGTATAGTTCGTGAAGTTGAGTGGAATTTTCGCATTTCCTTCCGCCAGCCAGTTTCCCTTGAGATCGATATAACCCCAGGAGGGGCCTTGGGAGTCTCCGTTGAGGAGTCTGGATCCGATTCGTACCCGGGCTTTGCCATCACGAAATCCGTTTTCCACAGCTTCGATTTTTGCGGTGGTGTCTTGACGTCCGTCGGTACCGACACGGGAGGGTGCTCCTTTTTCCGGCAAAGCGGCAGAGATGAGGGCTTGATCGATGATGACTTTTCCTTGGGGATCTACGAAATTCCAGACTCCGCCAGTGAATTCATTGTCCTCCCGATGACCTCCCACATTGACAGCTGCGAGACCTTGAGAGAAGGGGAGGGCCTCCGCATATTTTGGGGGTACAGTGAATGTACCTGTCCTATCGATGTACCCCCACAGGCCGTTGACTTGGGCTCCTGAACGGTCTTCCGAGAAAAAGTAAACCTGATCGAATTTTGGGGGGACGACCATTTCACCGTCTTTACTGATGAATCCCCATTTGCCTTCCCAACGGACGGCGGCCAGACCCTGTCGAAAAATTCCTGCGCTCTCATATTTGGGTTGAACGAGATATTTCCCAGAGCGATTAATGAACCCCCATTTTTCATTTTCTTCAACCGCCGCAGCGCCATCGCTAAAAAGGAATGCGTTTTCGAATCTGGGTTCGATAACGAACTTGCCTTCGCCATTGATAAACCCCCACTTGCCATCTTTTTTGACTGCTGCAAGAAAATCAGAAAATGGCAGGGCTTCTTCATACTGAGGCTCCAGAACATACTTACCCAAGCGGTTCACATAGCCGTAACGGCCAAACCAGGTTTTTTTTGGGAGCAGATCAACGCCGGTATCAGACTGAGAGTGGAGAAGCGAGACCCATGGGCAGAAAAAGAGAACCAAGGCGATTGACAGGCAACGGGTTACCTCTTTTCTAACTATCACAGGATCAATATTTTATCGGGAAAGAGGTGGCCGTCAAGATGTCGGAGAAAGAGTGGGAAATTGGCGGGGAATTGCTATTGAGAAGTAATGGAGAAACTTTTTAGACACTTTTCCGTGCTGATGCTTTTTGTGGTGGGGTTGCTCAGGGCGGAGGTGACTCCCTCTGAATTTACGGTGATGTCGTATAATGTGGAAAATTTATCCGATGTGGATCGGGTCGCTCCCTACGATGACTATATAGAATCCCCTGATGATCCGAATAGCTACGGACCGGGCAAGCTCGCTAGAAAACTGAAAACAATCGCCACGGTTTTAAAGAGTGTAAATGGCGGGAAAGGCCCGGATGTGGTGATTTTGAATGAGATTGAAGTTGATCACACCCCGGAATCGAAAGTCGTAGATATGACGGAATTCTTAAAAAAGTATGCAGGGACAACCTACGAGAAGATGCTCTCCAGCGAATTGACGGACGAACTAAGGGGATTGCCGTCCGAGGCTTGGCTGCTCAAGGCATTGGAGGATGAGGGATTTAAGGGCTACACGGTGATCGTGGGGGATGTCCCCGAAGGAGCGAAGAAGCACCAAGATGCGATTACCACAGGTCTCCTAACCCGTTTGCCGATTGTATCGAAAAAGACATGGGAGACACCTTCGGCTAGGGGGATTCTCGAGACTCAACTCCAAATAGGTGAAAAAACCTTCACTATCATGGGGAATCATTGGAAAAGTGGCGCAGGGAATCCGGCGATGGAAAATACGCGTCTAGGTAACGCTAAAACGGTTCGAGATCGCTTGGATCAGATTCTTCAGGAAAATCCTAGGGCGGACGTAATCCTAGGAGGGGATTTCAATTCTCATTACAACCAAGGGCAGCGGTACTCGTTCATGACAAAAACCGCGATTCAAGATGTGTTGGGCTCCCAAGGGGAAGCCAAGGTTCTGGGTGGAGAGGGGAAGCCTGATTTATATAATCTCTGGTTTGATGTGAATCCAGAACAGCGGTACTCGGATGAATACAATGGCGAGTGGGGCACGCTTATGCAGATGCTGATCACACGAGGTTTGGGGGATGGGCAGGGTGTTGAGTATGTGCCTGGGAGTTTTCATGCGGTCATCGTCCCAGGAGTCAACGCTCGCGAACCCCTTGGATTGCCTTGGCGATGGACAAATTACGGGCCGGGATGGGGTGCGAGCGACCATTTTCCAGTGATTGCGACGTTCCGTTTGTCGGATGGAACGAAACCTGAATCTGAAAGTGTCGCAAAAAGTTCGTTGCCACAAAAAGAAGCGCTCAAGGTCGGCTATGAAAAGGTGGATCGGAACAAGCTACGAAATGCCACTGTTCTACAGAATGCCACGCCCGAGGAGTTAGCTCGGGCGATGGGGGAGTTTTTTGTGGTGGAGGGAACCTTGTCGAAAATCCGGCCCCTCGAAATTGAAGTAGGCGGAAAACCGCATGCCCTTCACTCCTACGATAAAAATCTAAAAGATGCGATTCGAGTCATGGCGAAGGGAAGTCAGGTGAAACTGGTTGGGGAGCTGGGCCTGTATAAGGGGAAACTGCAGTTTATCGTGCAGGATTCGAGTTGGATTAAATAGAAATCAAGCCCGGCCAGCCTCCCAGGTCATGCGATGGAGGTGCTGTTCGATATCGGGAGATAACTGGTCCCACCGGAAACGCCACGACCAGTTTCCCTGTTCCCTTCCGGGGATGTTCATTCTTGCTGTCGATCCGAGTCCGAGAACATCCTGTAAAGGGTAAATGGCTGTATTTGCGTGGGAGCGGAGGGCAAGACGGATCAGATCCCAATGGATTTGGGAGCCATCCGAGGAGAGATAGCTCCTGACATTGTGTTGTTCCCGGGCAATTTGATCGGCGTTTCGGGTGGAATCTTTCCCTGGTTCGCTGCGGTACCAACCGACGGTCGTGTCATTATCATGAGTCCCAGTGTAGACGGCGCAATTGGAGGGATAGCTTTCTGGCCGAAAGGATTCCGGTTGGGGATCATCTCCAAAAGCGAACTGAAGAATCCGCATTCCCGGAAATCCGAGTTCATCGCGTAGGGCGTCCACCTCGGGAGTGATCACGCCAAGGTCCTCGGCCAGAATGGGGAGGGGGCCCAAGGCTCGATGCGCCGCATCGAAAAGCTTTCGACCTGGGCCCTTCATCCATCGCCCGTGTATCGCCGTCGACTCCTGAGCTGGAATCTCCCAGTAGGATTCGAATCCGCGAAAGTGGTCGATCCGTACGATGTCGTATAGCCGAAATGTGCTACGGAGCCGATCGATCCACCAAGAAAATCCATCCTTTTCGTGGATGTCCCAGCGATACAGGGGGTTTCCCCAACGTTGACCCGTGGCACTAAAATAGTCGGGAGGGACTCCTGCGATGACCGTGGGATTTCCTTTTGCATCCAAAAAGAAGAGTTCGGGATGACACCAGACATCCGCACTGTCGTGCGCGACAAAGATGGGAATATCCCCGATGAGGGAGATTCCGCGTTTGCGGGCGTCCTCCCGTAGGGAGTTCCACTGGCGAAAGAAGAGGAACTGTAGGATCTTGGAGTGCTTGATCTCGGCCGAATGCTTTTTGCGGGCGGCGGTGAGAGCCGTAGGTTCCCGTCGTCGAAGGGGTTGGGGCCAATGAATCCAAGGGCTGCTGCCATGCTCCTTTTTTAAGGCGGCAAAGAGAGTGTAATCTTCCAGCCATTTTGACTCCTCTTCACAGAACTGCATCCAAGCCGCCTTGAAGGCAGGAGAAGCGCGGCGCCCGAATGATTGGGCAACCTTGTGAAGGATTTTCGAACGAGCGAGGAGAACGGGACCATACTCCACATGCTCTTCTGGGAAGGTGGGAAAATCTTGGAGATCCTCCTCGCGCAAAAGCGAATCCTCCCTGAGGGAATCGAACGAGATGAGCATTGTATTCCCGGCAAAGGTGGAGAGCGTTTGATACGGGGAATCGGCATAACCCGTTGGCCCCATAGGGAGTACCTGCCAGAGTTTTTGTGACATTGCATTGAGATGAGCCAGCCATCGATGAGCTTCGGGGCCGATTTCACCGATGCCGTACCGACCCGGCAGAGAGGTCGGGTGGAGAAGAATACCGGCTTGTCGAGGGAAGGGCATAGGGGAATCAGCGGATAAAGATCCATCCGGCTAAGCCTAGGATGGGAATCAAAATGGGGAGGGTGAAGCGTACGATATATCCAAAAAAGGAGGGCATATGAATTTTGGAGGATTCGGCGATCGATTTGATCATTAGATTCGGGCCGTTTCCAATGTAGGTGGCAGCTCCGAAGAAGACGGCTCCCAAGGAGATGGCAATCAGGTTGGCAGGATTTTCAATCGAAAACTGGGCAACCTCGCTCGGATGAAAAAGATGGAGAGCGGGTTCGTGTAAGTTGAGTGCCAAGGTGAGGAAAGTTAAGTAGGTGGGGGCATTATCGAGAAAGGATGAAAGAGTCCCGGTCATCCAGTAGTACTGCAGAGGAGACAATTGCCCTGCGTTGTGGCTTGAGGCGTTCAGTACGTGAATCACAGGAACTAAGGTGGTGAAAATTCCGAGAAAAAGCCATGCCACCTCTTTCAAAGGTCCGAAGGTGAATTCATTCGATTGATGGATTGAGGGGGAGGTCAGTCGGTGGGAGGCAAGGGCGCTTACAATCATCATCCCATCCGAAACGAACCAAGGCACTCCCCAAGCGCGGCTCATGACAGCAACCAGAATAACTCCGAGAGGTATAAGATTTTTCCATCCTTCGATCTGGAAGGATTCATGTTCTGTTTCTTTTTTCTGAATATCGATAGGGGCCCGGCTAAAGTTAGCTCGATCAAAGAAGTAAAAAACCGTCAGGATCAGGGCGACAACAAAAAGCCAAGCCCCCCACAGATGCTGAAGGGTCCAAAGGAAGGGCACGCCACGAAGATAGCCGAGGAACAGTGGAGGATCGCCGATGGGGGTAAGACAACCCCCGACATTTGCTATGATGAAGATAAAAAAAACGATGTGATGACCTGTGATCCGATATCGATTCATTCGTATCCAAGGGCGAATCAGAAGCATGGCGGCCCCTGTGGTTCCCAGAAGATTGGCAAGAAGGGCGCCTAACGCCAAAAAGCCCACATTTTGAATGGGAGTCGAGGCCCCGGCCACACCGATCCGGATGCCCCCTGAGACGACATAGAGGGATCCGATTAGGGAGATGAAGCTTGTGTACTCCTCCAATGTCGCAACTAGGGGGGCACTGTTTTTCCTAATGAGGAGATAGTATCCGGCCACGACAAGAGCTGAGGTAAAGCTGACAAGGGGATAACGGCGTTCCCAGATTCGGGGGATGAGAGGCGGGCCTAGTGCAATGGATACGATCAAGAGGAGAAAAGGGGCCAGTAGCCAGACGGGGGGAGGGGCCCCCATGTCCATGACAGCAATGAGCATCTCTCTTGGATGCAGGGAGTTAATAGCAGGGTCAAGCGGTACTGATTCTTCTTCCCCAGCCTTGCCCTGTGGAAAACCCTGACTAGTTTCACTTATGTCGATGAGCACAAGCGAACTGGGCTACAACTCGAAAGTCGAAGGGAATGTGGTTTTGACCACGTTGGATGCAGCCGTCAACTGGATGCGCAAAAATTCCCTTTGGCCGATGCCGATGGGGCTGGCTTGTTGCGCCATTGAGCTGATGGCCTCAGCCTCCACCCGTTTTGATATCGCACGTTTTGGCGCTGAGGTGATGAGGTTTTCGCCGCGCCAGTCGGACCTGATGATCGTGGCGGGAACGGTCACCTATAAAATGGCCCTGGCAACGAAACGGGTGTGGGATCAGATGGCGGAACCGAAGTGGTGTATTGCGATGGGAGCTTGTGCGAGCACGGGAGGTATGTATCGAAGCTACGCCGTTCTGCAGGGGATCGATCATCTCATTCCTGTCGATGTATATATCTCAGGATGTCCTCCTCGGCCCGAGGCGGTTTTAGAAGGCTTGATGAAACTCCAAGACAAGATTGCCCATAGTCGTGGGGTGGTGTTGGGACAAAAACAGGCGGCATGAGTATGGGCTCGGACGCAGCGACTGTGGAGCTTCTCCCAGGGGCAGAAAAGCTTCCTGACTTTCGTGGTGAATCAACCTGGGTCGTATCGAAGGATTCGATTCCCGAGCAAATGGCTGCTCTGAAAGCGAAGGGCTACACGTACCTTGTGGATCTCACCGGCGTGGATAATCAGGGAGTCGATCCCCGCTTTGAAGTAGTTTACGAGGTGTGCGATCTGCGTCGTAAAAAACATATCCGAATCAAGACGAAGGTCGCAGAAGGGGATTCGGTTCCGACCGTTTCCCATATTTGGAAGACGGCCGATTGGCATGAAAGGGAGGCCTGGGACATGGTCGGAATCCGGTTTTCGGGTCATCCTGATTTGAGGCGAATTTTAATGTGGGATGGCTATCCCCATCATCCTCTTCGTAAGGATTTCCCCTTGGCAGGATTGCCCACCGAGATGCCTGATATTGCGTTTACTGCAAAGGCTCCGTTGGAAGGAGGGCCTTTCGTGACGAGCTCAGCCCCGTACGCCCAGGATCGAGAGCCTCGAGCCCATCCAATCGAGGAAAGGACCTTGTGAGCACTGCGACAATCGAAGTGGGAGACGCGCTCGCTAGGACCGCAGAGCACGACGAGGTGGGAGAGAAACTGGTTCTAAATATTGGGCCTTCTCATCCGAGTACTCATGGGGTTTTGCGTTTGGTTTTGGAGTTGGACGGAGAGGTGATCACCAAGGTGGACACCGACATCGGGTATCTGCATCGCGGGGACGAGAAGATCGCCGAGAACATGACTTGGAATCAGTTTGTTCCTTATACCGACCGATTGGATTACATGGCCCCTTTGGCGAACAACGTCGCCTATGCCTGTGCGGTTGAAAAGTTGATGGGAATGGAGTTGCCGCCGCGGGCCCGAGTCACCCGGGTGATCTGTTGCGAACTGGCCCGAATTTCCGCCCACCTTCTCGGACTCGGCGCCTTTGCTATGGATGTGGGGGCGATGACTATGTTCCTTTACACCTTCACCGAGCGGGAAAAAATCTACAACCTGATCGAGCTTCTGACTGGAGCCCGTTTTACCACCAGCTTTACCCGAGTCGGGGGACAGACTCGGGACCTTCCTCCAGGATTTCTTGAGGGGGTAAGCGAATTTTGCGCTCAGTTTCCAGCTCGTCTGGATGAGTTTGCAAATATGCTCAACCGCAATCGCATCTTTGTGGATCGGACAAAGGATCTCGGGATCATCCCAGCGGATATTGCGTTGGATTTCGGTCTGACTGGGCCGAATCTCCGCGGTTCTGGGAACGACTATGACGTCCGTCGGGCTTTCCCTTACTTAGATTACGAAAGTTATGATTTCGAAGTACCGGTTGGTTCAACTGGGGACTGTTATGACCGCTTTGCCGTTCGGATGGAGGAGATGAGGCAAAGCGTTTTGATTTTACGTCAAGCCATCGCAAAAATGCCGGGCGGGGCCTGGCAGGTGCACGACTCGAAGAATGTTTTGCCTTCCAAAGATAAAGTACTGACCAAGATGGAAGAGCTGATTCATCAGTTCTTGGTGGTCACCCAAGGCCCCGATGCACCTGTTGGTGAAATCTATTTCGGGGCAGAAAACCCGAAAGGGGAGTTGGGCTTCTACCTGAATAGTCATGGAGGGGGCGTCCCTCATCGACTCAAGATTCGTGCCCCTTCTTTCGCAAATTTGAGTATTTTGAATCATCTTTTGCCTGGTCACACCGTGAGTGATGTCCCGGCTATTTTGGGAAGTTTTGATTTCGTGATGGGAGAGTGTGATCGATGAGTATACCTCTTCATGCAGGAACGGAGAACTGTGTTGGGCCTGAAAAGGGTGAAATCACGCCCGCCTTTGAGAAACAGTCGGATGAACTAGTTTCCCGGTATCCAGTTTCGAAACGGAGCGCCGTCCTTCCTCTGCTTCATCTTTGGCAGGAGACTTTTGGCTATATCGGCCCACGTGGAGTGGAGTGGATTGCAAAAAAACTCTCCCTTCAGGAGATTCAGGTTCTTGAGCTTGTGACTTTCTATCCCTGGTTTCGGCAGAAGCCCTATGGGAAGTTTCATTTCCGGGTTTGTCGAACACTGCCTTGTGCATTGGGGGGTGCAGGAAAGACCTTTGCGGCCTTACAAAAACTGATGAATCTAAAGTCGGACGGTCATGAGGGGGCGATGGTTAGTGAGGATGGAAGGTTTTCCCTGGAGTATTCCGAATGCTTAGCCTCGTGCGGCACTGCACCGGTGGTTTTACGCAACGATGAGTTTTACGAGAAAGTGGACGAAAAACGTGCTTCCGATCTGGTCACAGGTTGTCGCTGAGGCTTTCTATGGCGATTTCTCAATATCGACTCGTTTTTAAACATATCGATTCCCCAGGATATACTCGGGATATCGCCTGTTATCAGAAACACGGGGGATACGAGATGTTGAAAAAGGGTCTGGCCATGGGGCCAGCGGGGATTCGGGATGAGGTAAAAAAGAGTCAACTCCGTGGAAGAGGCGGGGCGGGTTTCCCGACCGGAACGAAGTGGAGTTTTATCGATCCAGCGAAGGTGACCAAACCCATCTATCTGATCTGTAATGCGGATGAATCCGAGCCCGGAACTTTCAAAGACCGGCAAATTATCTACAAGGATCCCCATCAGCTGATTGAGGGAATGATCCTGAGCTGCTTCGCCAACGGGGTAAAACTGGCCTACTTGTATATCCGATGTGAATTTACGGAAGGCTGGAAGATTCTCGAGACAGCGTTGGCAGAAGCCAAGGCGGCTGGTTTTCTGGGTAAAAACATTCTGAAGAGCGGGTATGATTTGGAGATTTACGTTCATCGCGGCGCAGGCGCCTATATTTGCGGAGAAGAAACCGGCTTGATCGAGTCGCTGGAAGGAAAGCGGGCCTATCCCCGAATCAAACCACCGTATTTTCCTGCGGTTCTTGGTCTCTATATGTGTCCGACGATCGTGAACAACGTGGAGACCCTCTGTAACGTGAAGCACATCGTGGAGATGGGCGGGGATGCGTACGCCAAGATCGGGCGTCCTAACAACACAGGCACTCGGCTTCTCTGCGTCAGTGGGGATGTGGTCAGGCCGGGATATTACGAGTTTCCCTGTGGTGCCTTGACCTTAGGGCAGCTGATTTATGATGTCTGTGGCGGGATCCGAAACGGGCGGAAGTTGAAGGCGGTCATTCCAGGGGGTTCCTCTGCGAAGGTTTTAAGGGCAGGGGAGACTTATAAAATGAAAGCCAAAGATATTCATGGGAATATGGTCGATCGGGACGTGAAGTTGGAAGACCTTCCGATGGATTTCGATAGTTTGGCAGCGGCTGGAAGCATGGCGGGGTCGGGTGGGGTGATTGTCATGGATGACACCCGCGACATGGTGGAATGTTTGGCGAACATTTCGACTTTTTATGCTCATGAATCATGCGGACAGTGCACTCCGTGCCGTGAGGGAGTCCTCTGGCTGAAGAAGATCTTGGCGCGGATCGCGGATGGTCACGGAAAAGATGAGGATCCCACTCTTTTGAAGGATGTGGCGGATCGGATTGCGGGTCGGACTATTTGCGCGTTTGGTGAGGCCGCCTCTTGGCCGGTCCAAAGCTTTTTAGGGAAATTCAAAGAGGAGTTTCAGTTGAGGATACGAAGAAACGGGACGGCGGCAAAAACAGACACCGTTTCCCTGACCCATTGAGGATTCTATGAGCTGCTGTTCCACTCCCCATTCGATGAATCCTTGGAATCATGATGTGGCCAAGGACGAGAAGGATTTGGTTGATGTACAGGTCGATGGTGTATGGATGCAGATGCCCCGAGGGTTGAATGTGGTTGAGGTGGCACACCGGGCTCAGAAATTCATCCCCCACTACTGTTATCACCCCAAGCTCTCCGTAGTTGGAAACTGTCGGATGTGCCTATTTGAGATGGGCACACCCAAGATGGGGCCGGATCGAAAGCCGGTTCTGGGTGCCGATGGAAAACCGGAAATCGCATGGATGCCGAGACCCCAGATCGGTTGTGCCACCAATATCACTCCAGGCATGGGGATCAGGACCGATTCCGCCTTGGTGAAGGATTGTCGGAATGGAGTGATGGAGTTTCTACTGATCAACCATCCGTTGGACTGTCCGATTTGTGATCAGGCGGGGGAATGCAAACTGCAGGAGTACTCGGTCGAATACGGAACGGGGGCCAGTCGCTTTGTAGAAAACAAGGTCAAGAAGCCTAAGAATGTGGATTTGGGGGAGAGAATTGTTCTGGATGACGAAAGGTGCATTCTTTGCTCCCGTTGCATCCGTTTCTCCAGCGAAGTGATGAAGGATGATGTGTTGGGCTTTGTGAACCGGGGAAGTCATAGCACTCTGACCGCCTATCCTGGAAAGAGTTTTGATAACGCCTACTCGTTGAATACGGCCGACATCTGTCCGGTCGGGGCTTTGACGAGCAAAGATTTTCGTTTTCAGATGCGGGTCTGGTTTTTGAAAGAAACGAAAAGCCTTTGCGCCAGCTGTGGCACAGGATGCAACGTCACCATCGGCTCAAGGGAAGGAAAAGTGCATCGCCTGACACCTCGTGAAAATGAAGCGGTAAATTCTCAGTGGATGTGTGATTTTGGGCGTCTCAACTTTCACTATCTGGAGTCGAAAGATCGTCTCCATCGCCCTCTTCTTCGGGCGGCGGGCGAGCAGTTTCCGGGGACCTGGGCGGATGCGATTCAGCGATCTGTAGATGGACTGAAAAAGGTGAAACCGGAGGAGATTGCGGTAGTGGCCTCGAGCCGTTTGACGCTGGAAGAGCTCTTCGTCCTGAAACGACTTTTGGCTGAACTCGGCGTGAACCGGGTCGATACCGTTCCGAACCCGGGTCAGGCTGATAATTTTTTGCGGAGTGGGGATGGGAATCCCAATAGTCGCGGCACGGAACTGCTCGGACTTTCCTCTGGGGGAAGGAAGCTTGGGTCTTGGGGAACGGAAATTGAATCAGGTAAAATCAAAGCTCTCTTTGTTTTGGGAGGGGAAGATTTAATAGCGTCAGGACTTCCTGCTTCAACTTTGGCCAAACTAGATCTTCTGATCGCATCCGGAATTCTAACCAATGAAACAACCCGATTGGCGCATGTGGTCCTGCCGGGTGCAGCGTTCGCAGAAAAAACAGGGTCGATGGTGAATGTTCATGGCAGGTTGCAAAGAATGACTCGAGCGATTGCGGCTCCGGGGGAAGCCAGAGAAGAGTGGACTATTTTACGGGATCTCCGAATGGCTCTGACGGGTGGCAATTCATTCCACTCCGTTGAGGATGTGTGGAAGTCGATGGCGGCAGAGGTTTCTCAGCTCTCCGGACTCAACTGGGCAAGGATCGGTGACTTGGGGATTCAGATCGAATCAGTCGCCCAAGCAGCTGGCGTGAAGGCTGGGTAGGCAAAAAAATGTATGACACAGGTAACCTTGTGAACACGCCGTCTTTGGGTATTTTAAATTTATGTCTGTAAATCTTTCCACGCCACGAAACTTTTCCCCTGGAGAAACCAAGGAAGAGCAGATCAAAGTAGCCAAAGATGGCTTGGATGTGATCAAGGATCTCCCTCGTTACGTAAAAGAGGGGTACCAGGCAATCGAAGCGGACGATTTCATGCGTTTCAAATGGTACGGCGTGTACCAACAGAAGCCAAAAGAGGATGGTTATTTCATGCTGCGGACTCGGATTCCTGGAGGGCAACTCAATCCGGCCCAACTTCGTGAGATTGCTTCACTGACGGATCAATTTGCTCATGGTTTTGGTGATGTGACGACCCGGCAAACGATTCAGCTTCATTGGCTCCGGATCGAGCAGTTTCCAGAAATCTTCAAGCGTTTAGAATCGGTCGGCATTACTTCGAGCGGAGCATGTGGAGATATCGCGCGGAATGTGGTCGGCTGCCCCGTTGCTGGAATGGATCCGGACGCGATCTTGGATGCCACCCCGGAACTTCAGGCGGTGGATGCCCATCTGACAAACAACAACGAATTCTCCAACCTTCCTCGCAAATACAAGATTTCGATATCGGGATGCAGGATTATGTGCACCCAACCCGATATCAACTGCGTAGGGGTTTTTGGTTTGGAAAGGGGGAAGGAGAAAGGATATGGAATCAAGGTAGGAGGGGGTCTGTCCTCAGCTCCGCATTTGGCCCAGACTTTGCCTGTTTTTCTAAAGCCAGAAGACGTCCTTCCGATCGTTCATTATACCTCGGTGATTTACCGGGATCACGGGTATCGGGATAAACGGGCCCGCGCCCGCTTGAAATTCCTAGTGGCTGATTGGGGTGCAGATAAGTTCATATCCGAAGTGGAGAGGGTGGCTGGAAGGAAATTTGATCGGCATTCGGAATTTGTTTTCCCCGAAGATCCAGAGTCGGATCACGTCGGGGTGCATGCTCAGATTCAGAAAGGTTTCTATTGGGTGGGTATTTGTCTGGCGGGGGGGCGACTCACTGGCGCTCAAATGAAGATCATTGCCGATCTTTCGGAAAAATACGGTGAGAAGGGGAAAGTGGGAATCCGGGGAACGAATAAGCAGAACCTGATCATCGTTAACGTGCCGGAAAAAAATGTGGAAAGCTTGAAGAAGGATCTGGTGGCTTCTGGCTTAGTCGTCGAGCCAAGTAATTTCCGTAAGGGTTGTGTTTCCTGCACCGGTATTGAGTTCTGTAATCTGGCCGTGGGGGAGACGAAAAATCGGATGATTCGACTTGTTGGGGAGTTGGAGCAGGTCAGCGCCCATTATAAGGACAAGGTGCGAATTCATTTCAGCGGTTGCCCTAGCTCGTGCGGACAGCATCAGCTTGCGGATATTGGCTTTCGCGGGGCGACTCGCACAGTGGATGGCATAAAGAAGGAATGTTTTGATATGTTCTTGGGCGGAAAAACAGGTGCGGATGCCCGCTTCAATGTGCTGATTCAACCCAAGGTCCCGTATGAAGAGGTTCATCTCTACATCGACAAAGTTCTCCGGGCTTATGAAAAGAAGAAGAGCGGAGCAGAGTCCCTCACACGCTGGCTCGGGCGTAGCACCAAGGATGACTTAAAGACAATTTTTGCGGATGCGAATGGTGCTTCCAGTTAAGCCCTATTTCTCGCACCGTTACACCACGTAAGTCACATTCTCTCAGTAGGCGGAAGAAGTACTTTTCCCTGAAATAATTGCAGCACCGGATGAGGTGCCCAAACGTGTTGCCCCGGCTTCGATCATAGCCAGTGCGGTTGCCAGATCCCGAATTCCTCCACTTGCTTTGACTTCCATCGTCGCGGGGATGGAGGCCTTCATAAGCCGAACTGTCTCAATGGTTGCACCGGCTTTCGAAAAGCCTGTTGAAGTTTTGACAAATTTTGCCCCCGCTTGAGCAGCGACGTGACATGCTTTCTGTATCTGATCGTCGGAAAGGAGGCAGGTTTCTAAAATAACCTTCACGGGAGCGGGTTGTACCGCTTTTACGACCTGGGCAATGTCACTTTCCACAGCAGACCAGTTTCCCTCCTTGGCCCAACCGAGATTCATCACCATATCAACTTCGTCGGCACCAGCTTTTGTGGCCTGTTGCGAGGCGAGGGCTTTCGAAGAGGAAAGATCGTTCCCATGGGGGAAGCTAATTACAGTGACCACCTTAACTTTTGATCCGCCCAGGCGTTTCTTTGCATGCTCGATCCAGCAGGGTGCTACGCATACGGAATAAAATTCATATTGCCGGGCCTCCTCGCAAAGCTTGTCGATATCCTGGGAGGTTGTCTCCGGGGAAAGAAGAGTGTGATCAATTGTATGAGCAATATTCAATGGAAGAATACTCTAGGACCGGTTGGAGCGTTTCTTGTAGTCGTTGATCAGCTGGTTTGTCGACGAATCGTGTGAGTTGATTGGACCCGAAGCCGTCAATTCAGGCTCGATCTTCTTGGCGAGCTGTTTGCCCAACTCGACGCCCATCTGATCGTATGGGTTGATATTCCAGATGGCTCCTTGAACGAAGATCTTATGCTCGTAAAGGGCGATCAGACTGCCAAGGGTTTTTGGGTCGAATCGTTGGGCTAGAATGGAGTTTGTCGGTCGATTGCCTGTGAAGACCTTGTGGGGGATTAGTTTTCCCAAGGCATCGCCCTTCAATCCTTCCTGGGTGAGCTCAGCACGGGCTTCTGCCTCGGTCTTGCCCTTCATGAGTGCTTCCGTCTGCGCAAAGAAGTTGGCCAAGAGAATGTCGTGATGAGACCCCATCGGATTGAAAGTTTCGACCGAGGCTAGAAAATCGCAGGGGACCAGTTTTGTGCCTTGGTGAATCAGTTGGTAGAAGGCGTGCTGGCCGTTGGTGCCGGGCTCTCCCCAAATGACCGGACCAGTACTCCAAGTGACTGGTTTGCCGTCACGATCCACGCCCTTGCCGTTGCTTTCCATGTCGCCTTGCTGAAAGTAGGCGGGGAAGCGGTGGAGATACTGATCGTAAGGCAGGATGGCGTGAGACTGGGCGTCGTGAAAGTTGT
The DNA here is from genome assembly GCA_945878585.1 of Akkermansia muciniphila. Taxonomy (GTDB): domain Bacteria; phylum Verrucomicrobiota; class Verrucomicrobiia; order Methylacidiphilales; family Verrucolacustridaceae; genus Verrucolacustris. Next base: position 1,578 of record CAMDXQ010000001.1, on the reverse strand, counting down.
TGTACAAGATTCCGAGTAAGGCAAGGGTCATGGGCAGGTTCTGTTCTACAGGAGTCTTGAGGAAATGTTCGTCCATCGCATGCGCGCCCTCGAGAAGTTCTGTGAAGCGATCGTAACCGATGGACAGGGCAATGCTGAGCCCAATGGCCGACCAGAGGGAGTAGCGTCCGCCCACCCAATCCCAGAAGGGGAACATATTTGCGGGATCGATACCGAATTTCTTTACAGCGGTCTCGTTCGTGGAAAGCGCAACGAAATGCTTTGCGATGTGTTTCTCGTCATTCGCCTCCTTCATAAACCAAGAACGGGCAGAGTGAGCGTTGGTCAAGGTCTCTTGGGTTGTGAATGTTTTTGAGGCAACAAGAAAGAGAGTTGTGGAGGGTTTGCAGATCCGAAGGACCTCGACCAGCTGGGTGGAGTCGATATTGGAGACAAAGTGCATCTTCAGATCTCGACGAGCAAATGGCTTGAGGGCTTCCGTGACCATGACTGGCCCGAGGTCGGAACCTCCGATACCGATGTTCACGATGTCGGAAATAGGTTGGCCCTTGTAGCCTTTCCACGATCCGGAGCGGACTTCCTCGGAGAAGACCTTCATGTGTTGACGGGTGGCCTCCACCTCAGGCATCAGGTCTTTGCCCTCGACGATCAGGGGCTGATTGGCAGGGCGACGGAGAGCGATATGAAGGACAGCACGATTTTCAGTAAGATTGATTTTATCGCCGTTAAACATTCGATCTCGGAGCTCTTCCACTTTGGACTCTTTGAGAAGCTGGCGGAGGAGTTTGAGAGTTTCTGGGGTGACGCGGTTTTTGGAGTAATCGATGAAGAGATCGTTCCAACGATGGGATAGGGTGGAGGCGCGGTTAGGATCTTTTGCAAAGAGTTCGCGCATAGGCGGAATTGTTGGGGCATGGCTTGCAAGAGCTTTCCAAGCCGGAAGGTCAATCGGGATACGCATAGAATCAGATTGGCTGAAACATTGGCGCAGGTGAAGGCGTTTTAGGCTTAAGGCGTGCTTGTTTACCCAGAGACAATTGAGGAGAATGAAAATATGGCTGCGATCGTTTCTGTTAAGTATTTGGGTCACTCTTGTTTCTTAATCACGACCCCAAAGGCCAAGATTTTGATCGACCCTTTTTTGACAGGAAATCCTAAAGCTGCGGCCACGGCGGAAGACGTTGAGTGTGATTTCATTTTGGTGAGTCATGCTCATGCGGATCACTACGGGGACGCAGTTGCCATTGGGAAACGGACGGGAGCGACTCTGATAGCGGTTTATGAGCTGGCTCTTCATGCAGGAGCTCAAGGGGTTAAGGTCGAGCCGCTTGGGTGTGGTGGAGGAAAAGATTTCTCCTTCGGCAGGGTTCAGTTGACGATTGCTCATCATACTTCGTCTGTGGAGGGACCAAGTGGTTCAGTCATGCTTGGCTCACCCGTAGGTTTCCTGTTTCGGATTGAGGGAAAAACGATCTACTTTGCTGGGGACACGGCCCTGACCATGGATATGCAACTCTTGGGGGAGCGGAAACAGATCGATCTCGCGATGTTGCCGATCGGTGATCATTTTACAATGGG